>JAQIDA010000359.1 GCA_027858275.1 Candidatus Kapaibacterium sp.
TGTTTCAGCTATCCATTTCCTCAACATAAACCCGGCGGCACTTTCAATTAATTTGTTATCAACTATGTCCCCAAATAATTGTTGTTTTTTCCGTGTGCATATTGTTACAAAATATAATCCCGGTTTGCTGTAATCGTACGATTTTAATCGGATGTTGCGACGGTTATCTAATTCAGGATTATATACCATCGTTAATTTCAATATGTTAATGTTTCATTGTGTTAGGCCGGGCGACCACACAGGGTGCGCCCCTACAATATATTTATGTTTCATTGTGTTGCACCGTGTCGCCCACACAAAATGTTGTTTCTTATTTCAATTCGCCTGAAGCTGATTTGAATGTGTTTGACAACAACATCGCGATTGTCATCGGGCCTACTCCGCCGGGTACCGGTGTGATTGCTGATGCTTTTGGCGCGACTTGTGCATAATCCACATCACCTGTCAAACGATAGCCTCTTGGTTTTGTGTCGTCGTCAACTCTGTTGATTCCGACGTCGATGACTACAACTCCGTCTTTGACGTGTTCGGCTTTGATTAAATCGGGGACTCCGACGGCAGCGATGAGAATGTCAGCCTGTTTGGTATAGACTGAAAAATCTTTTGCGCCGGTGTGACAAATTGTTACAACTGCGTTTGCTTCAGGAGTTTTTTGATAGAGCAAGTTCGCGATCGGTTTACCGACGATATTTGATCTGCCGAGCACTACAACGTGTTTGCCCTTCATATCAATATTATATCTTTTGAATAATTCCATAATTCCCGCAGGTGTGCATGAGACAAAACAGGGCAATCCGATCACTAATCTTCCGAGACTGGCAGGATGGAATCCGTCAACGTCTTTGTCGGGTGAGACAGCGTTGATGACTTTATCTTCATCGATATGTTTCGGCAAAGGCAACTGAACGATGAATCCGTGAATTGCGGGATCATTGTTCCAAGCTTCAACCACAGCGAGAACATCTTTTTCACTCGAATCAGCGGGCATGCGTTTGATTATGGAGTTAAATCCGATTTCCTTGCAGGCTTTTTCTTTTGAATTAACATATATCTGCGAGGCAGGATCAGCTCCTACAAGCAATACGGCGAGACCCGGGATAATACCCGTATCAGCTTTGAGTTTTGCGGTTTTTTCTTTGAGTTCAGCACGAATCTGAGCTGATGTCGCTTTCCCGTCAATAATAGTTGGCATAGATGATCCTAATATTTATATGTTTTCAAAATCTATTTCAATTACTTAGTGCAAATTTAAGTGCTTTTTATTGAATGAACAAGGGAGCATTCTCAGATGTTAATATTATTTGAGGATGCTCCCTTTTTCCGAGAATAAAACGGATTAGAATCTATACTGTATACCGCCGGTGAATATGCTGAATTTACTCAAGTTGTAGTCCATAAATATTGCGACCGGGCCAATATTGGCAGACAAACCGATTATCCATTTGAAATTCATGTCATTCATACTCATTGATGTTGTCTGCGGTTTGTTGTCACCGGGATAACCGTTTTCGGGATCGGCAATAATTTCGTTCGTAGCCGAATCTAATCTCATCAAACCAAGTTGCAGCTGAGTCTCTACAGGGATTTTATAAGTATAATCAGCTACTACGTCGAATAATTCAAGAGAAAGCCCACTGTAAACATCGAGCCATTCGAAGAAATTCTTGCTTGCGTGAATATTGAAATCCCAGAATGTAGCATTTGCCACTAATTTAGCATTAGTTACGCCGATAAAGTTTTCGAGAGATGTTCCCTGATAAACTACCTGAAAAGCAAGATCAAAGGGTCGTTCATAATATTCGGCATTAACACCCGGATCATTGAAAAAATACTGCGACAAGCTGTGTTTGAGACCAATTCCCCAAAAAGCGAAATCGCCTATTTCTTCACCCATATCAACGGGCGGAATAAAACGCAGAAGCAATTCCGTGCCGTATAAGGATCCAATTTCAAATTGCGGAATGGCAGCCAGCAATGTATTCATATTGGCTCCCTGAGGAAGAGTGAAATACTCAGGGAATGATGTGATGTTATCCAAAATCAGATTCTTGGTTTCTTCCGGTAATAATTTATAAAGTTCATTGTTTTCTATAAGCACTCTCATTAGATCTCTGTCTAACACAAAAGCCTGTTTCATATTCCCCAAAACGGTCGCGGCTTGGTCGGGTACAGGTATGTATTGATGCTCTCCGTCAACCTCAGCACCATAGTTTACCCCATCATATATAATAGTCTTTATAGCATAATAGATGAGCCCGGCTTCGTCCAAAATTTTAAATCCGACTCCATTCGAGTCATAGTATATTTCGCCATATCTTTTCAATCCTTCATAAGACATTTCTTCCATAGGCATAGCCGGATTATAAGTTTTCTGATCATCACTAACGAAACCTGCCATTGCGTGGATACCAATACGGAAATATGGTTTTTTTACAGATTTCGGGACATAAGCTTGATTAAAAAAGCGAGAGTTTGAAGTGGCGTTGATTGATTCAATCATCGGCTTCATATAAGGAACGCCGTTCAAATCAAAGATGTCTTTGCTGAACATTCTTGCTAGTTCGACATTCGTGTCATCGTTTGTTACTTGCGCGTTCGCATGAGAAGTCGGAAGGATCAAAGAAATACAAACAATCAAAAACAGTATAATTTTCTTCATAATAATTCCTTTCGGGGCGCTGATCTATTTGAATAATTTTTTTCTAAGAATAACGTAAAGAGGCAGAGCGAGGATAACTATAAATGCTACAGTCGCTACTGAAAAAGTAACCGTTGCAGCAGTCGCGATTAGATAAACAAACAATTTCAAAACCAAATAGGCTATAAAAAGCGCGCCGAGACAGGCGGAAAAATTTTTAAATCTGTCTTTGACTGTCTTTTGCGGCATATTTCTGTCCGGCAGTAATTAATACAAAACACTACTATATTAAGTTACGAAAATACAAAACAATAAGTGTTGATGATTTACTGAAATGTCGCGAGTTTTACTTTATCTCTGCCGAAAATCGCATTCACTTTTTTAATTG
>JAQIDA010000029.1 GCA_027858275.1 Candidatus Kapaibacterium sp.
CTGAAGGAACAAGTTGCGGCGGCAAAGCAGAAGTGTTTTTGGAGCCTGTTAACAAAAAATACAGACTATATATTTTCGGGGCCGGGCATGTAGGCAGGGCTCTGGCCGGCATAGTCAACGAGCTTGATTTCGATATTACAATTATTGATGACCGAGAAGGAATTTTTAGTGATTGGGATGATAATGTATTTGATAAGATAACCATAAGTTTTGAAGAGTATTCTAATATTATGCAATTCGATGAGCGAATATTTATAACAATAATAACTTATGATCACAAAATAGATTGGGAGATATTGTCTTATTGTTCCGAAAAACCGTGGCATTATCTGGGGATGATGGGCAGCAGGAGCAAAGTTAAATCTATGAAAATCAGTCTGGCCGCCAAGGGGGTTTCAGAGGAAATTATTGAGCGGATTGATATGCCCATAGGTATGGAAATTCAGGCGGAAACCGCTTTTGAAATTGCGGTAAGTATTGCCGCTAATCTAATAACAGAAAAAAACATTTTGTCGAAAAAGTTATGTAAGAATGTGACCGTTTAAACGACAATTTTTGAATAAAAATAATTGGGGAATTATCGTGTATATACCTGATTTCAAATATCATAGTCCGGAGACTCTTGAAGAAGCTTTAAAAGTATTCGGCTCAAACGACAGCATAGCGCCTATTGCAGGCGGTACGGATCTGCTTGTGGAAATAAAGCAAGGGGTTCGGCATTTCGAAAATTTAGTATCACTAAATAATATCCCCGAGCTTAAAAATATCTCGGAGGATGAAAATTATGTATACATAGGGCCTTGCGTCACTCATTCGGAGATAGAGGAATCTGACATAGTCCGGAATAATATTCCGGCTCTGGCCGAAACCGTAGGCTTTATAGGATCTCACCAGATTCGAAACAGCGGTACAATTGGCGGAAATGTATGTACTTGTGCTTCGTGTGCGGATACTGCACCAATCCTGATTGCTTATGAAGCAGATGTTGAAGTCAGCTCAGCCGCGGAATCCAAGCGCTTGCCAATTGCAACATTCTTTCTAAATCATCACCAAACTATGCTGAGTAAAGGTGAACTCCTGACGAATATTATTATTCCGAAACCCAAACCAAATACCGGTGTATATTTCGAGAAATTCGGCTTAAGGGAATCAGCATCGATTTCAGTAGCTTCTGTTGCTGTCTCGATTATTGTAAAAGATAAGAAAATTATTCGTACTAATATAGTAGTCGGGGCTTGCGCGTCAACACCAAAGAAGTGTCCTTCCGCTATGAAAGTGCTTGTGAATGCCGACCCCCGAGAACTTGTCAAAGGCTCGAAAACACTGTCAGATATCGCCAATGCAGCGTTGAAGGATATCTTCCCAATTGATGATATCAGAGGATCGGCGCAGTATAGGCTGGATATCGTCAAGACACTAATAATTAAAGCTGTTCTGAATGCATTCGAAAGATCATTTTCTTTGAATATTGTCAATTAATATCCGATAAAATATGAAACAGATAATAAAAATAAATATCAATAATAGAGATTATGAGTTGGCAATCAAGCCAAACACTACTTTATTAGACCTTCTTCGAGATCAACTGAGATTAACCGGCACAAAGCGTGGCTGCGACCATGGTGATTGCGGAGCATGTACCGTGATTATTGACGGTAAGGCCGTGAACTCATGTCTGACTTTGGCAATAGATTGTGTCGGAAAGAAAATTGAAACGATAGAGGGAGTTGCCAACGGAAATGAAATGCACCCAATACAGAGGGCTTTTGTGGAGAAAGGCGCGATTCAATGCGGTTTCTGTACACCGGGAATGGTGATGAGAGTGAAGTCCTTCCTCGATAAAAACCCAAACCCAACGAAATTGGAAATCAAAAAAGCTTTGACCGGGAATCTATGCCGATGCACCGGATATATAAAGATATTTGAAGCCGTCGAAACGGCAGCAGCTTATATTAACGGCGTAACTCCTGAAGAGATAGAATATCAACCGCAAAAATCAGCTATGAATCTGTCTGTTGTCGGAAAAAGATTGCCCAAGCTCGAAGCGCCCGACAAAGCAAAAGGGCGAGCAATATATACTGACGATATAGTATTGCCGAATATGATATTTGGTAAAACATTATTAAGTCCTCACGCACACGCGAAAATTATTTCGATTGATGTCAGCAAAGCAAGAGCCCTGCCCGGAGTTGAAATGGTTCTTACCGGTGCGGACGTTCCGGATCTTACTTACGGAACTTCTCCGGCAAGATATGACGAGAACATATTGGCCAAGGATAAAGTCAGGTATGTCGGAGATGTGATAGCTGCCGTGGCTGCTGTTGACGAGGAGACATGCTATAAAGCCATTGATTTGATTGATGTGGAATATGAAATTCTTCCGGCAGTATTCGATCCCTATGAGGCTATGAAAGAGGGAGCTCCGAGATTATTCGATGATAAATATAAAAACAATATAAACACCAGAGTTGATCATCATTTTGGCGACACTGAGAAGGGATTTGCCGAAGCAGATTATATTCGTGAAGAAAGATTTGTAGGCAATAGAACATATCAGAATCCGATAGAACCGCATTGTGCTATAGCCGAATGGGATGAGCACGGGCGTGTGACACTTCATACATCTACTCAGGTGGTTCATTACGTACATCACCAGCTGTCACGAATACTTAATCTACCTTTGGGCGATATTCGTGTGATTATGACAAATGTCGGCGGTGGGTTTGGAGCAAAGGCAGCTACAAATATTCTTGAAGTACTGTCTATATTTCTTGCGAGAGAAGTAGGCAAACCGGTCAAAATGATATTTAGCCGCGAGGAAATGTATCTATATGGCCGAGGACGCCACAAACAATATATCGACCTGAAATTAGGCGTAAAAAAAGATGGTACCATAACAGCAGTCAAGCAGAAAGTTGTTCTTGACGGCGGCGCGTATTCCAGCTTTGGAATTGTTACAGCGTATTATGCCGGGTCAATGATTGCCACCCTATATAAATTCCCGAATTATAAATATGACGGATTTAGGGTTAATACCAATCTGCCTCCAAGCGGTGCTTTCCGAGGGCATGGATGTCCTCATCCAAGATTTGCGTTTGAATCACTATTAACAATGATAGCAAACGATTTGAAAATTGATCCGATAGATATTCGATTAAAAAATGCTATGGAGCCCGAATATCGTACCTCTAATGATCTTGATATACATTCCTGCGAATTCACGGCCTGTCTGGAAAATGTACGGAAAAAGTCTGATTGGGACAAGAAGTGCGGCAAATTACCTTATGGAATTGGAATAGGAATTGGTTGCGGAGGATTTGTATCAGGTGCAGGATATCCGATTTACAGATCAAAATTCCCGCACTCTAATGCGATTATCAAAGTTGCGGAGGATGGATCTAAGGCAGTATTATTTATCGGCGATGCGGATATCGGTCAGGGCTCGGACACAGTTTTGGCGCAGGCAGCTGCCGAAGCAATGGGTATCACTCTGGATAATATGAGTGTGGTGTCGGCAGACAGTGATTTAACGCCGATTGGTTTCGGAGCTTATTCCAGCCGAGTGACATTGATGGGTGGCAACGCTTCAAAGATGGCCGGCGAAGTAATCAGAAATAAAGTGTTGAAACAAGCGGCAATTATGCTGGAAACTCTTGAAGAGAATTTGGATGTTCGTGAGAATCGTATCTTTAAAAAGGATTCACCGGATATATCTATGTCCTGGGCTAAAGCCGCAGAAGCATATTTTTCGACAAACGGTCCTCTCATCGGCAAAGGGCATTATTCACC
>JAQIDA010000047.1 GCA_027858275.1 Candidatus Kapaibacterium sp.
ATTTACCCTCGTCGAATTTTTGAACTTTGCTGACTTCAGCAACTTTATCACCGACTACTTCCTTCCACAAATTATGCATTTTTGTCTCGGCAATGTTATCTTCCCAACCATAAGCTTTGACAATCTCATTCAACACAGATTTCAAAGTTCGGCCGTTCGAATCGGAATAATATCCCATAATGTTTTGGTCTCTTTTCTTATAATTCCACCGCTTCTATTGTTCCGGCATCGGCTGAGAAAAAGCTGTAGTCATCCGTAGAATCCAATACTTTTTTCAACCCTTCGGGTTCTGTCACCGTAATAAACGTTTGCGCGGCATTATTCCTAATCAATTCAAACACTTTTGCTGTTCGTTCTCGGTCCAGTTCAGCAAAAACATCATCAAGCAAAATAATCGGAGTTTCATTTCTCTTTTCCTTGAGAAACTTGAACTCCGCGAACTTAATGCTTATCAACAGGGACTTATGTTGCCCCTGAGAGGCGTTCTCTTTTGCCGCACCCTTGTCGAGACTAATCTTGTAGTCATCCTTCTGAGGGCCGAACAATGTGCTTCCTCGACGAATCTCTTTGTCTTTTAACTCCTGATAGTTCTTACGAAAAATCTCAATAATTTCATCTTTTGAAATGTTATCTGTCAGATTCTCCTCTTCAATCCCGTCGGGGACATAATTAATATCCGCGACTTCCTTGCCGCCGGCCACTATTTCATACTCATCTCTAAATTTTGGCGCGAATTCTTTAATAAATGACGCACGTCGCTCTACAACTGAGGCTCCTTTGTCTATTAGCAAGTTAGTCCAAGGATCAATGTCCTTAAAATCATATCGACCGCTTAATTTTGCCTCTTTCAGCAATTTGTTTCTCTGCTTCAGGACTTTGCGATATTTTATCAAATCATCAATATACAATTTGCTCGCCTGAGACAAGATTCTATCTACAAACTGCCTTCTGTCCTCCGGCTTACCGAATGTTATTGACTTGTAATCAGGGGACAAAATTACAACCGGCATATCTCCGATTATAGCTTTCGGCAGCAATTTGTCGCCTGCCGTTGTCGATATTTCCTTTTTCAATCCCTTATTATAAAGAACTTTGACCCAATAGGGTATCCCGAGATCACTTACAGCTTTTACAACAACTGAATAAAATTCTTTTTCGTAGTTAATCACCGAAGCGTCGGACACCGGCAAAAAACTTTTCGTAAAAGCCGCAATAGCAATGCTTTCAAGTACCGACGTTTTTCCTGTACCGTTCAAACCGTATATAATATTCAGACCCGAATCGACGGATAATTCAGTATGACTGTGATTCCTAATATTATTTATTATCAGTTCGGATATTTTCATCTTATTTCCGAGCCTTTATTGTCTGATCCAATATTAATACAGATGTTATTAATGGATTCTTACCGGCATAATCAACATCAGCAGATCATCTAAATCATTGTTGGGCTTAAGAATAACCGGACGAGTCGATTCGGAGAAACTCATAACCAACAGATTGTCTTCGGTAATTCCGTCCAAATTCTGAATAGCTTCTTCAAAATATTTATAGTTGAAAGCTATCTCGAAGCGTTCACCCATATAGTCACATTTGATTGTTTCTTTTGCTTGCGAACCGAGTTCTTCGTCTTCACCAGTAATTTTGATCTCATTTTCTTCAAGAGTCACACGGATTTGATGAGAAATAACACTTGTGAAAATTGAGACTCTTTTAATTGCCGTTAAAAATTCTTTCTGATTGAACATGGCTGTCTTATCATTGTTCGCCGGAATAACTGATTCCCACGGAGGGAATTTCTCGTCAATCAGCTTGCTGATAAAGATTGTCTCTCCTATATCAAATCTAACATGAGTGATTTTTTCAGCAATCTGAATAACAGACATTTTGACGTCTTGATCCACTTTTTTTAGAACATCCATAGAACGAGCCGGTATAATCAGATCAAGTTCATCCGGGTATACAGCATTTTCGGAACGCACTACAGCTCTGACCAATCTGAAGCTGTCCGTTGAAACAGCGTTAACATAAGTTGATCTAAATTGGAAGAATACTCCGTTCATGGCAGGACGAAACTCATCGTTTGAGACGGCAAAGACTGTCTTCTCAGCGCATTTTTTAATTTCTTCCTTTGTAAATTCTACTGAGAGTATACCGTTTTGCTTGTTTATATTATCAGGATCAGTGTACTCAGGTTTTTCAGATTCAAACAATTCGGGAATATTCAAATATTCCATGTGATCCAAGCCCTTCATAGTATATTTGCCGGAATCACTGTTTATAGTTATTTCAAAATTGTCATCGTTAGTAGAAAATTCAATATTTCCGCCGATGCCGAGAGCTTTGATAATCTCGCTAATTCTGCGCCCCGGTACCAAAATTGATCCGTCTAAGCTGCCTTCTACGACCATGCCGGTCATAATAGTTACATCCTGATCAGTTGCGATAACTTGTAAAGCATTGTTTTTTAATGAGAAATGGAGATGTTCCAATACCGGCAAAGTTGATTTGCGCGGCATAGCAGGCAATGCCTTCTGCAGACATACTTGAAAATCGGATAATTTTGCTGAGAACTTCATTTTGAGGCACCTGTTTATTTATTATTAATTCAATTTTATATCCTGTTCATTACAGCATACAAAAATACAAAAAAACGGCATCATTTTCAATCGAAAGAATCAATTTTATTATTATATTTTCATGTTTCGATATTAATGATTATCGCTCATTTATGTAAGTCACATTTGCTCAATCATAAATATCTTTTGTTTTTTATTGATGTTAATGGTAATTTTATGTGTTGTGTTCGTTTGAGGGATGATTATCAAAGTCCTTAATGCTTTTAAAAATCAAATATAACATTTGAATAAATCGCAATAACGACACGTTTATCATGATTTATTATCAATGACTTAAAGCGCTTATGCTCGCATTTAAATACGGCTTTGAAAACATAATAGTAATGCTGCTGCTCGGAATCATAATGATAGTAGCAGGATATTTTGTCAAAATCTATTGGCTCTCCCCGATTTTATATTTTGCGGGATGTTTGCTTGTAGCTTTTACACTGTGGTTTTTCCGTGATCCGAACAGAAATGTACCGGCTCAAGCATTGGAGGACAAATCAATAATAATGTCCCCTGCCGACGGCAGAGTTGTCGGCATAATTGATACACAAGAAGATCAGTTCTTGCATTCGGACGCAAAACAAATCAGTATTTTTCTGTCGCCTCTGAATGTTCATGTGAACCGAATTCCATTTGCCGGAGTTGTCAAATTCTTTGAATACATTCCCGGGAAATATTTAGTGGCTTATCATCCGAAATCTTCAGATTTGAACGAACAAACTCGTATCGGCGTTGAATCAGAAC
>JAQIDA010000111.1 GCA_027858275.1 Candidatus Kapaibacterium sp.
CTTCATTTTCGTTCATCAGATGCAGGATTTTCTCAGAAGCATCAGGAATTGCGGCTACATATCCGACAGGCTGCAAACTCAAATCCATACGGTTGTCTTCTCTGAATTTTTTGATATAAGCTTTGCCTATATGGCCGGGCTTAATGCCTTTGAAAATTTCTGATTTGTACAGCAGACCGAGATATTTGTTTTCTACGATTACTCTATAGCCGATCTCAGTTTCACCGGCTACAAGAATTGAAACTTCGTCCCCTTCTTGCATTTCCGGATCAATATCTTCGATATATTTGCCGATTTTTGATGTGCCGACTACTCTGTCGGTTACTTTGTCGAGGTATAGATAGACCAGATACCACCTGCCGGCTTCCATTCTTCTTTTCTGGTTTGTAAACGGAACGAGCAGGTCTTTGGGAAGCCCCCATTCCATAAACGCGCCGGTTTTTGTGGCAGAATCAACTTTCAGGTAGGCGAACTCACCGACCACAGCGTCAGGAACAAGCGTCGTGGCTATTATACGGTCTTCCGAATCACGATAAACAAATACATTGATTATATCCCCGACTTCTGCTTCAGTCGGTACGTACCTCATCGGCAATAAAATCTCTTCCTCGCCGAAATCCTCTTCGCTTAAATAAACTCCGAAATCCGTTTCTTTTACTATTTCTAAGTCTGCGTGTTTTCCGACTTCTATCATGGTTCTTCCGTTCTGATTTTTAAAATTCTGATATAATAAGAATCTTTGTTTTCGGAGCAATTTCTCCGATGTTCAAATATAAGGAAAAACGGACAAAATATCCCGGATGTCGTATTTAGTGGCGGGAAGATTGGGATTTTTTAAATGTTTGCACCTGATCCGTACTAAAGCCCCTCCGGGCATCCCCACATTCTATTGATAACAGAAAACCGGCAAACCGCATTTTGAATCACAATATTAAAAAATAGCCCTTTATTTCCGTTTGCTGTTGATTTTTATGTCGAAAAAATGTATCTTTGATATGGTTGCAATTACAATTGTAATTTATGACAATTTCGGACACTGACTGAAGCAGAGCTTTATAGTTGTGACAGAAAAATTCGTTCGAAATAAAATCTCATTTTGAATTTTGTGAATAGTATTTGGAGATATTTTGCATACTAATGACCAAAAATATGATTCTGACAATCCTGATGTATTGGCAGCTTATCAAGCAGAAACCAACGGCGATTTTTTTCAAGCTATAGAATGTTATAAGAAAGCATTGGCTGAAAATCCTAATCTCGGAATTGTTTACAAGCACGCCGGCAATGTATTCTATAGAATAGGAATGTTGCAAGAGGCTGTGGATCATTTCAAGAAGGCCCGTAAATTGCTCCCAAACTTCAGCACAGTTCAGTATGACCTTGGCTTAGCATATTACAGACAAGCAAAGATCAAAATGGGTATTGAGTGCATGGAAGAAGTCCTCAGATTGGATAAGAATTTTATAATGGCCAACTATTGGCTCGGAGTTTTTTATACTCAATACGGTCACATGCGGGAAGCAAAAAAACACTTCCGCACTGTCATTAAGAAAAATCCTGATATTTATATTGCTTATTTCCATCTCGGAATGACAAATATTAAATTGGGTTGTTACGACGAAGCTGTTGATAACCTGCTAAAAGTAACAAGAGCAAATCCTAAATGCCCGGCTTCTTATGCTCTTCTCGGAGAGGCTTATATGAATTTAGAGGATAAATTTAAAGCGCGAAAAGCTTTTAAAGACGCTCTAAAATATGATCCGGATCTTAGAAAAGCTCAAAGAGGGATCAATTTGTTAGATGATTTTAATGATGTTGATTTTTAATAAGTCAAGATTGTTATTCTGTAATTAATATCCGACATCTACTATTTAAGTGTCGGATATTTTTTTGAAAGTATTTTTTATATATTTGTATTCAAACTAAAATATTGGAATTGATAAAGGATATTCATGGCACGTGAAAATTGGAACAGCAGGATCGGTCTTATTCTCGCTATGGCGGGAAACGCTGTCGGTCTCGGTAATTTTTTGAGATTCCCGGTTCAGGCTGCCCAAAACGGCGGCGGGGCGTTCATGATACCTTATTTTACGGCTTTTGTGTTACTGGCAATACCGCTGATGTGGGTTGAGTGGTCAATAGGCAGGTACGGCGGAAAATATAATCACGGCAGTCTGCCGGGCATGTTGGAAACAATGTGGGATCATCCAATCTCAAAATATCTTGGCGTCATTGGACTTTTCATATCAACGATAATTATCATATACTATACTTATATTGAATCATGGACGCTGGGTTTCAGTTTTTTCTCCCTCACAAAAGAATATTTCGGATCAGATACATTTGACAGCATGAGTAGTTTTCTCGGCAGCTATCAAGGCAAAGGAGAGGGCCATTTTGCGAGCATCCTTCCGGCTTATATATTCTTGCTGATTACAATGGCTATGAATTTCTGGGTTCTCAGCAAAGGAATATCAAAGGGGATAGAAATTTTCGCAAAAATAGCATTGCCGGCTCTGCTTTTTTTTGGCATAGTCTTGGCAATCTGGGTCTTTACTGTCGGCACTCCCGATCTGATCAAACATCCCGATTGGAGCGTTGCCAAAGGATTCGCGTTTATCTGGAATCCCGATTTTGAATCTTTGTCACAATCAAAAATTTGGCTTGCTGCTGCAGGACAAGTCTTCTTCACTC
Source organism: Candidatus Kapaibacterium sp. (assembly GCA_027858275.1). Taxonomy (GTDB): domain Bacteria; phylum Bacteroidota; class Ignavibacteria; order Kapaibacteriales; family UBA2268; genus JAQIDA01. The sequence continues at coordinate 2,695 of JAQIDA010000111.1, forward strand.
TAAGTGTGGGCATGGGAACTTTGCATGCGTATGCGAGTTATGTCAAGGGAAATGACGATATCGCGCTCAGCGGTCTGACAACGGCTTCGCTTAACGAATTTACGGAAGTGATCCTCGGTGCTTCAATAGCGATACCGATTGCGGTTGCTTTCTTCGGATTGAATCAAACTCAGGAAATAGCGGCCGGCGGTGCTTATGATCTCGGTTTTGTCTCAATGCCCGTAATTTTCCAGCAAATACCAATGGGCAGTTATATCGGATTCATGTGGTTCTTCCTGCTGTTTTTCGCGGGGATCACTTCATCGGTCGCAATGGCACAGCCCTTGATTTCATTTTTGAAGGAACAGTTTGGTTTCACGCATAAAAAAGCTACTGCCGTGATCGGCTTGTCGATTTTCATGTGCGTTAATTTCATTGTGGTCTTTTATGAATACGGTGTTTTGGGCGAGATGGATTATTGGGCGGGAACGTTTTCACTAGTAGTTTTGGCTCTGCTGGAAGTGATAGTTTTCGCTTGGATTTTCGGAATGGATAAGGGTTGGAGAGAACTTAACGCCGGTTCTGATATAAAAATCCCGTTAGTATTCAAGTTTATTATCAAATTCATAACTCCTATTTACTTGATTGTCATCTTAGTATTCTGGATCAAACAAGAGGCTATCCCGACGTTGATGATGGATTCTGTTGAACCCGAACAAGTTCCGTATAGATGGCTTGCCAGAGGTCTGATGGTCACGGTTCTCGGGATATTACTGCTAATGATTAAAAAGGCAAGCAGCAAAACCGGACGGCTTAAATTTAAAATGAGAGAACAAAGCGGAGAAGATGATGTTTAGTGAATTATCAACGACAGGAATACTGTTCCTTATTATTGGTTGGAGCTTTGTAATCGGTCTCACCGTATTTACCGTAGGGAAAGTATTGAAGACGGATAAGAAGAAAGCGGAAAAGGAACAGAAGGTTGTGTAACCACCAAAGTTATTGAATAACCTTGTCCACGGCACTGCTTTTGCTTTCCAAGATAGGAGAGCGGGAGGGGCATTATTCTTCTTTGGACAAGGGGGGCATGCCCCCTTGCTGAGGATAAATAATTATTCCACGACCACAAATCTCACGCTAATCACTCCACAATCTTTTTCTATAAGCACAAAATACGCTCCCGGGTTCAAATCTCTATCCGCTTTGTATTGAATGCCGTTTTGCCCAGGTCTCAAGTCAAAATTAAAACTGTCCGATATTTGCCGGCCGTCAACGGAGTATACACTTGCGGAGCAGCTTTCCGGTTTTTCGCTGTCTATGGCAATTGTTATTGCCTCGCCGGGGCGGGCAGGGTTTGGATACAAGCTGACGCTTGTGTATGTTCGTTCCGGCTCCGGCTCAACGCCGACTGTGTAGTCGGTTTTCATGTAGATTTTACCAGAATTGGATGTTACGCCGTATACTGTGTCAGGGGAAGGATACGAAATATCCCAAAAATCGTCATTTGTGTTGGGATAATTGTTAGTAGAATCATTTTCCCATGTTTTGCCGCCGTCGTTTGTTTTCCAAAGCCTCCAAAAAGTACCCATAGCAATCCCATGCTGTCGGTCTGCAAATTCGACAGTCATTAGTCCTTTTTGGGGAGAAGAAAATGTATCTAATCTGACTTCCCATGTTTTACCGCCGTCGCTTGTTTCTTGGATTATATCTCTGTAACTTGAACTTTTGGGTTTAATCTGCTCTTTGCCAATTGCGAAACCTTCCACATCATTAAAAAAATGAATATCTCTTACTCTTGGCGTTATTGCATCATAATTTTTCCAACTTTCACAATTATCATCCGATCTAATAATATAATCACCAATATCAATGTGATACCCCAATATTATTATACTGTTTTCATCGGGTATTTTTACTTCATGATAACCTGTCGGAGGCGTCTCACAATTGACATCGACACTATCCCAGGTTAATCCGCCGTCTAAAGTCTTATACATTTTATAATAAGTTGACATTATACCAATGTTGTCATCATAAAAATCAATATTAATCAAGCTCTTTTCAGTATCAATTTTATGTTTTTTCCATGTGTGACATGAATCCGTCGAACGCCAATAGTATCCTGAATCGCATAGGGCTATACATAAATTTTTGCTCTGATAATGGATATTAAACGGTCTGGCGGGTCTGTAAATTATGTCATAGTCATCATCTTCTTCATGGTATTTCTTAATAATCGTATCCCTGAGGAATGAATGCCATGTTTCCCCGCCGTCGCTTGTTGATCTTGTTCTGATTGATTGATCTCCTACCCATAGAAAAGCTATGCAATTTTGATTGTCGTAACAATCAATTGCTTTGAACCAAGTAGATAGCTTACTGTTTTCAGTAGGATAATTGAGGGAATCAATCATTTTCCATTCGGCAGTAAGTGTTGATTCCCATGACAACAATAGGACAATAATAAGAATTAATTTTTTCATCATATAATTTCCTTTCATCAAAATTCATATAAAAAGAACAAGGGAGCATGCTCCCTTGTTCAATCATTTACGAATATTATTTAACTACAACAAACGAACCTGCGTCGATTATTCTGTTGTTTAACTGAATTTTGTATGAGTAAAATCCTGATTTTAAATTATTGTTAACATGCATTTTGAGAATCTTAGAAGTTTTTTCGAATTTAGCGTTAAATACCTCTCGCCCGAGTTCATTAAAGACCCATATTTCTGCGTTCCCTGTTTGGTCAAAATCAAACAAGATTTCCGTACTTTCAGAAGAAGGATTCGGAACAGCGTATGAATACTTACCGGACATTGTCTCAGCATTATAATTCACTCCGGAAGGATTATTGTAAATCGGTCCCGGTAATATATCGCATACATATCCACAAACATGTGTAAGGATTTCCCAACAGTTGTTTACTCCGTCAGAACCGTCAATCTTAGTATAAGTCAACAATCCTCCAATATTACAAACTTCATATTGACTCCAACAGCAACCGTCAGCATCACATGGTTCGTATCTGCCGTCGGGGAACAATTTCCAACATTCGGCGTTTACGACTCTCCAATTAATTTCACAGGCTCCGTCCGCAGGAGGATCCATTGGACCGTATTTCAGCAAATAGCTTATAGCATACTGAAAGATATCCTGTTCTGTCAAGGCTATACAAGTGGTACATGCGGCAGAGGACATATCAATCCCGGTTATCTTGTAATCCTTAAATTCAGGCTCACAATTAACTGCAGTACGATACTCATATTCAATATCAATTACGCAACCCGGGCAACCTGGAACAGAAACTCCGGTTTCTTCACCCTCACTCCAATCAGTTTGATTACATGGCATATCACAGCCGGGAATCGGCTCGAATCTGTAGTCATCACAAACTTCAATACATTCCGGTTCACAATTATATTGGTGCATATAATGATTGGTTAATGGTGTTACGTCGTACATACATTTATCTACTCCGTATTGATCAGGTGTTAAATTCAATCTGAAACCATATCGACAACAATGCTGGGTTGGTTCACAATATATCTTGGGGTCAAGACTAGTATAACAGTATCCCGGAGTCCATCTATACATTGTTTTACCCCAGTGATAATAATCAAAATTGCTTCGAAAATCATCTGAATTCTGAGAAAGAATAATATTCCAAAAAGCATATCTTGATAAAAGTTCCAAGTCTATTCCTTCACAGCCGGAACCGTTTAACATGTCTTCCCAAAATATTCCGGCTATATAAACTTGATAATCACCTGTGTTCCATGAATCATAATACACAACCGTATAACAACAATGAGCTCCACAATTCACCAGAGGCAAAAAATCTTCGTTAACATTATGATCCATTATCGAATCATTACAAAAAGTAAATTCCCTTGGGCCTTCCCATTCAACTGTCTCTCCATTCTCTAACACCATATTGTCACAGGGTGCGTCTACATGATTTTCCCAATCAATCCCATACATCTCACGTGCTCCGAAAAAGAGCAGTAGTAAAAAAAAACACCTTACTTTTATACTTTGCTTTCATAACATTTGGCCTTCAGATAAATTCAACAAACTATATATTCCCATTTAAGGGATTTAGAGAAAATATCACAGCTATGATTATTTGTTGATTTAAGATAATGAATATTAGTGATATTTCCAAATTATTTGTAGTATTTATTACTATATGACACATTCGCATTGCAATATAATGAGTATATATAATGCTTTAGGTAGGAAAATATTAATTATTATTATTTTTTTTAAAGGTATTCATTTGTTAAAGAAATTCATAAGATGAGATTTTTCTTTGTACTCACACTCATCTGATGAAGAAGAAAACCTACTTTTCTTTCACTATCTCATCGAGTAAATCTAATGCCTCATCAATTGTCTGATCCATATTCAGATATTTATATCTACCGAGGCGACCGATGAAATAGACTTTTCCTTTTAGCTTTTCTGCTTCGGCTTGATATTTGGCGTAGATCGCGGCGGTTTCGTCACTCGGAATAGGATAGTAGGGATCGTTTTCGCCGTCGACAAATTTTTGTGAATACTCTTCTGCAATGGTTGTCTTGTCGCTTTTCTCTTCGAGGAAGTACTTGAATTCTGTTATTCGAGTGAAATCATAGTTGTTCGGATAATTCACTTGAGCTACTGTTTGGAAATACTCTTTGTCGATTGTTCTGAAATGGAAACGGAGGCTTCTGTAGGGCAACTTACCGAGTTTGTAATCGAAATATGAATCGACTGCTCCGCTGAAGATCAGTTTGTCATATTGCACTTCATCAGCCAAAGCTTTGAATTCTTGATTAAGGCGGAGCTCAATATTTTCATGATCAATAATTTTATTGAATGCCGCTGTATATCCTTCAGCCGGAATCCCCTGAAATTGATCTTGGAAATAACGATCATCACGGCTGACATATACGGGGATACGCGCACTCACGGAAAAATCTAAATCTTCCGGTTTCATATCCCATTGCTTCACGGTATAACCGAGAAAAACATGTTTGTATATATAATCAGCGAGAAATTTTAAATCCTTGTTGTCTTCTTCCATCAATTTAAGAATCGGAATCTTCTCGCCATAACCAAATTTATCAAGCAGAAGCTG
>JAQIDA010000163.1 GCA_027858275.1 Candidatus Kapaibacterium sp.
TTATATTAGATTTTATTCATTTTGGGGGTCGGGGGGATTGTTGATTACCATTGTTTTAGGCAGACTCTTGATTATTCCGGCGGTCTGAAAGCCCAACTTAATTCAGCCCGGGGCATCGCCCCAAGGCCGTTGACTTAAGCTTCTTATCGGTCACTGAGCGGAGCCGAAGTGTCTTCGACGTTCGACAAAGAGTGGGAAACGACATAAGACACTTCGGCTCCGCTCAGTGAACTATTCTTAAATCAACATCCCGGGGCGCTGCCCCGGGCTATAGTAATCTGCCCTTTCAGGGCACAGGAATACGCAAATAATTATTCATCGCTTTCATCATCTCATCCTTTAATAATCAATTTTTTGAAGATACAGAAAATACCAAATTTCATTTTCTTTTCTAAAAGTAAATTCAATTCGCATATCGATACTTTCAAAGTAAATTTTAATATGAGAGATCTTCCTGCTGTCATCTACGATATCGCCGCTATATTCACTAATAGTTTCAAATCCGCTCCCATACGCATCCGTGAGTTTGTTGAAATCTGCTCTGCTGTTAGTATCAAGACAAAACCATTCTGTGAAATATTTTAATTTTTCGGGTTTGTTTAAACACAGACTATCCCTGTCTGATGTAAGTAATTTTTCAATTAGTTCATATCTTGATGAATAATTCTCACATCCTTGAAAGAAAATCAACAGAGCGCAAAAGCTAATAATTTTTGTAATTTTCATATTGCTTGCTTTCATATTTCATCCTTTCTCTCTGGTAAAACCACCTACATCTCAGCTAATCAGATCAATATCCGAAGTAATAATATCTTCAACAGGCTGTTGCGGGGCTGTTGTTTTTAAGTTTTTTCTCTGGGGCATGACTAATGCGAGTGTCATAAGCAATGACAGACCGTCAGCAATCGGGAAGGCGTACCAGATTCCGACCAGACCGAAGTATTTGGGGAGTATTAATACTAACGGAATCAGCAGGAAGAATTGTCTTGTGAGAGACAGTACAAAGCCGGGCAGTGCCTTGCCCATTGCATGGAAGAGACTTGCGCTAATAACTTGAATTCCGATGAGCGGCAATCCGGCGACGATGAATCGCATGGCGTTTATACCTTCATTTGCCAACATCGGATCAGAGCTGAAAACTGACAAAATCGGTCCGGGGAATATCATTAAAACAGCAAATCCTACGGTTGCGATACCCGTCGAACTAATTAGCGAAATACGAATTGCCTCTTTGACTCTGCCAAAATTATCTGCGCCGTAATTATATCCGGCAATGGGTAAAAATCCTTGAGCAACTCCGAAAATCGGCATAAATGTCATCATTCTGACACGATTAATAACGCCGAACACAGCGATTGCCGCTTCTCCGCCGTATTGCAAAAGACTGTTATTCAATACAACCGCCATTATTGACGTAGAGAATTGTCTTGCGAATGAAGATGAGCCGATTGCCATAGTTTCCTTGACTATAGAGGCATCCAATTTCAAATTCGCGCGATTGAATTTCAGTGAACTCTTTCCGCTCCCGTAATAATACACAACATAGGAGGCCGCTGAAATTTGAGAAATTATTGTTGCCCAAGCAGCGCCGGACATACCCCAATCCATCCCAAAAATAAAAATCGGATCGAGAATTAAATTTATTAAAGCAGCTACAAGCATAGTATACATCGCTGTTTTGGCATTGCCCTCAGCACGTATCATATTGTTGGACATCATCGCAAAACCGAGGAAGGGGCTTCCCCACAACACGATATTGAAATATTCCTTGCCGTATCTTAACAATTCGCCTTTGGCACCAAACAGAATGAGAATTTCTTCCGAAAATATAGAGAGAACAGCGATCATCAACAAACCTGAAATCACGATCAGAGAAATCATATTCGCGAAAGTTAAATTGGCTTTGTCCGGATTGCCTGCACCGAGACTGCGCGAAATAATTGACGAGCCTCCTATACCGATTGTGAGCGCAACGGCAGCAATAATTGTTTGAATGGGAAAAATAATCGCAAGTGCGCCGATGCCCGACAGTCCGACACCTTGACCAACAAAAATAGTATCGACCAAGTTATACAAAGCCATGACAACCATACCGATACCTGCCGGAAGCGAGAGCTTCCACAAGAGCTTCGTGATTTTGTCCGTGCCGAGTGCTTCAGTATTGTTTTTCATCAATCGCAAATTACAAATAATAGTCCAAACATTCCGTATCGGAAGAATGACGGCGCAGTCATTCCAAAATTATTTATTAATTATTCGGGACATTAATAAAAATAATATGCCGGCAGAACAGCGAATGATTTGCTTTTTAAGGCCGGTTCGATTAGTTTTGTCAAAAGTGATTTAGATTAAAATTAGAATGCAAATATATATTTAATAAAAGAGGAAAACAAAATGGCTAAAAGACTATTATTAATCAGCAATTCAACATTGCACGGCAGCGGATATTTGGATCATTGCGCAGATGAGATTCAGTCATTTCTCGGCAAAGAAATCAAGAGCGTATTATTTGTTCCTTACGCACGCCCGGGCGGTCTTTCTCACGATGATTACACATCAAAAGCAAAAGAACGTTTTGCTGAATTGGGCTACGATCTAAAGGGTGTTCACGAATTCGACGATCCGAAAGAAGCAGTTCGTAAGACTGAGTCAGTCTTCATCGGTGGCGGGAATACATTTGTATTAGTTGACGGATTGCAAGCATCGGGAATTCTCGATGTGATTCGCGAGAGAGTTCTCGGCGGAATGCCGTATATAGGAACCAGTGCCGGCTCGAACGTTGCCTGCCCTACGATTATGACAACTAACGATATGCCTATACGTCAACCGCATTGCTTCAACGCTCTGGATTTGACTAATTTCCAAATCAATGCTCATTATCTCGATCCCGATCCGAATTCAACTCACAACGGTGAAACAAGAGAAACTCGCATCAAAGAATTCCATACAATTAACGAAATCCCTGTTGTCGGACTTCGCGAAGGATGTATGGTTCATATCGAAGCTGATGAAATATTGCTGAAAGGCACCACCGGCGCAAGGATCTTCCGCAAAGATCAAGAGCCGACAGAGATTATGCCGATCAGTAAATTGGAATTTTAAGTAGAATAAATCATTCTGTACGGGCGATCACAGTGGTCGCCCTGCATGAAAAAGAATCTTAGGAGTGAACCAATCCGGTTCGCTTCCTGTCCCGTCACTCCTTCTCGATCAAAACTCTGAAGACATAAGAATGCAGTTTGGCGGATATATTCTGTGCTTCAATGCTATTGTAGCGAATATCTGTTTTGCCGGATTCTTGCAATTCGCCTTGCATTACTTTAGCCGTGTTTTTC
>JAQIDA010000243.1 GCA_027858275.1 Candidatus Kapaibacterium sp.
GATTTCATTTGAATCCGGAATGACCAAGGGTCTGACCGTCAATGTGTGCGGTGCAATCGGTGTGATACAAACAACTTCGGCAGAAGGAGACAAGATGGGACCACCGCAGGATAATGAATAAGCCGTTGAACCCGTAGGAGTTGTGATGATAAGGCCGTCAGCGCGTATTGAGGCAATATAATTTTCATTAGAAAAGGCCTCAACTCTGATCATTCTTGAAGTGTTTTTCTTTTCAATTACAAATTCGTTGAGAGCGTAGATTTTCTCGTTATTAAAAGTAGTTTCAAGTACTGTTCTGTTGACAATACGATAATTGCCTTGAAGCATATCATCAATCGTATTATCAAAATCTTTAACAGAGAATTCAGCGAGGAAACCGAGTTTGCCCACATTGATGCCCATAATCGGTATGTCTGTATTAATCATAGCTCTTGCCGCCGAAAGCATGGTGCCGTCGCCGCCGAATGACATCACAATATCCGAGTTCTTTTCAAAATCTTCCAAACAACAGGAGTGTACATAATCTCTGATTTCAGGATTGAAGGTCTGAATCAATTCAGGTCTGGCACAGCATTGAGCACCAAGTTCTTTTAATTTAAACGCCGAATATTCCGCCCATTCTCGTGCCTGCGGCTTACCGGTACTTTCAAATAAACCTATCTTTTTCATATTAATCTCGACTGTTTCACATACATTCGATTAGAACTTAAATAAAGACCAAATCAACAAATGTTTCAAACAAAATCAATTCAAATCACTGCTCTTCAGTAATTCTTGCAGAACAATGTCACCCAAGATACAAATTTTAGAGCTTTTCACAATACAAATCAGAAAAATTATTAGACTCTCCTAATACATGCCGAAAAGAAACACCACAGGAAAAGATAACTTACTCAAATTTGCCGCTTGTATCGCCTCTGTAACCTCGCCAAAAGTCAACCGTTTTCATTTTCTTTTTGCCTTGTACTTGTATTTCAATCAGACTGACAGAGCCTTTGCCGCATTGAACGACAAATTGTCCGTCCTCAATCTTAAATTCTCCGGGGGAGCCCGATCCGTCAGCAACAAAGTCAACTCTCATTATTTTCAACCTTTGACCTTCCCACAAAGTCCATGCAGCGGGAGAGGGGGAAACAGAGTGGATGAAGTTTCGAACCTGTTCAGCCGGAGCATTCCAATTAATTCCGCAGTTTTCACGAAATACTTTTGGAGCAGGCGTTGCCTCGGTATCATTCTGAGACAAAAGAGTATAATCACCGGAAAGCAGAAGCTCACAAGTATCGAGTCCCAATTGAGCTGCAACCGGCATAAGCATATCGTGTAAATCTCCGGCAGTAGAGCCGTCAAGAATATCAACGGGGCTTTTAATTAATATTTGTCCCGTATCTACTTGTTTTTCAAGCACGAAAGATGTAAGACCTGAGACTTTGTCTCCGTTCAAAATCGCATGATTTATAGGAGCGGCGCCTCTATACTTCGGCAACAAACTGCCGTGAATATTAAATGTAGCAATTTTTGAAATTGAATATACGGACTCAGGCAGAATACGAAAAGCAAGAACCGCCATAATATCAGGCTCATAAGATTTCAGCGCATCAATAAAGGCTTGATCCTTTAATAATTCCGGTTGCAGGACAGGGATGCCAAGCTCTATAGCTTTCTCTTTCACGGCTGAAGCCGCTAATTTTTTGCCCCGACCTTTGGGTTTGTCGGGTATAGTCACAACGGCTCGCACTGTGTATTTCTCGTGCAATGCTACAAGTGCCGGAACAGCAAACTCAGGCGTTCCCATATAGATAATAGAAGGTTTGTCAATCTTTGTCATATTGCTCTGCCGGATATATTCAGAATATATAAATCAGTCAATTCAGGATTGGATTACTTTGCTAAACTCCCGTGCTGCCGAAGCCACCGTCACCGCGATCCGTTTCGCCTAGAACTTCGACCGGATTCCATTGAATATGCTCGTAAGCAGCTATCACAAGTTGGGCTATTCTGTCGCCCCGCTTGAAAGTAAAAGCTTCTTTGCTAAAATTCGCAAGGATGATTTTTATTTCTCCGCGATAGTCACTGTCAACAGTACCCGGGGCGTTCAAAGCGAAAATCCCGTTTTTTGCCGCCAATCCGCTGCGAGAGCGTACCTGACATTCGTAGCCCGGTTCAAGTGCAATCGCAAGATTTGTCGGAATCATCGTAACAGCTCCCGGCTCCAGAACATAGTCCTCGGTCAAAGCCGCGTATACGTCCATCCCCGCCGAACCTTGAGTGGCATATTCCGGAAGCGGTAAATCATTAAACTTTTTTGATAATTGTTTTATTTCAACTCGCATATATTTTTCGTTTTTGGGTGTGAAACAATGTATACATAACAGTCTGTCAAAATTGTTTTCTCAGTATATTATGAAAAAACATCCTTAACTTTTTCAAAAAAGTCCTTGTGTTTTGAATCTGTATTATCTTTAGGGATAACATTCTTGCTGTCCGCCAATTCTTTCAGAACTTGTTTTTCTTTTGAAGACAACGATGTCGGGACATGCACATTAATATATACAAATTGGTCGCCTTTTCTATGTGAATTAAGCTCGGGAACTCCTTTGTCTCTAAGCGTAATCATAGTGCCGGGCTGTGTGCCGGAAGATATTTTTATCGTCTCGTCGCCGAACAAAGTCGGTACTGTAATTTCTGTGCCGAGAGCCGCGTCGGGCCAGCTGACAGTCAGATGATAAATTACATTGTTGCCTTCTCTGCGGTAAAAATCATGTTCTTTTTCTTCAATAACGACAATCAGGTCACCTGCTTCACCGCCGCGTCTGCCTGCATGAGCTTTGCCGCGCATTGGAAGATAATTGCCTGATTCGACGCCTGCCGGAATAGAAGCCACAACAGATGTTTCACCGGTTATTCTGCCGTCACCCGAGCAAGTAGGGCAGGGATCGGAAACAATTTGTCCCGAACCGCCGCAATTATCACAAGCATGCACATTAACAAACTGACCAAACATTGATCTGGAAACTTCTCGAACTTGTCCCGCGCCTTTGCAGACCGGACATGCGCTCATACCGGACGCTCCGTTTTTAGCACCGTAACCGTTACAATCGTTACATTTTGTTTTTATCTTTAATTTGATGTTTTTATCAACACCTTTGGCAATCTCTTCGAGAGTCAACGGGAGTCGTATTTTTATATCAGCCCCTCGTTCTCCTTGAGAGCGTTGTCTTGATCTTCCGCGTCCGCCGCCTTGATTGAAAAAGTCATCAAAGATACTTCCGCCGCCGCCGCCGAATATATCCCCAAAGGCTGAAAATATGTCATTCATATTGGAGTATGAACCGAAATCCTGGCCCATACGCATACCGTCATGACCATAATGATCATATTTTGCGCGCTTTGTTTCATCGCTCAGCACTTCATAGGCTTCTGAGGCTTCTTTAAATATATTTTCAGCTTCATTATCATCCGGATTTTTATCAGGATGATATTTCATAGCCATTTTTCTGTACGCGGTTTTTATTTCACTTGCGCCGCTGCCTTTTTCGACGCCGAGTATTTCGTAGTAATCTCTTTTCGCCATTTATGCAATTCCTCTGAAAGAATGTTTTATTCTTAGTCGGTCGGTTGACCGTGTGACGTAACTACTTTTGCGTGGCGCAATACTTTGCTTTTCATCATATAGCCGGGCTGTGCTAATTGGCAAACGTCGCCTTCGGGATATTCAGACGGCATAGCGAGAACGGCGTCATGCTTATTAACATCAAAAGGCTGACCTATAGGGTCTTCCATTTCTTTAACGCTTGCGTTTTCGAACAATCTGACAGTCTTTTTATAAATCATTTCTATGCCCGACAGAAAAGTCTTAAACTCTGATTTTTCATCTACAGACTTGAGGGCATTTGTAAGATCGTCCAACACAGGAAGCATTTGGAATAAGAGTCTTTCGTTGGCAAAATCAACCATGTCATTTTTTTCGCGTTGCGATCTTTTGCGGAGATTCTCCATCTCGGCAGCCATTCGCATCACTTGATTCTTGAGTTCATCTCGTTCTCTCTCAAGTTTCTCCTCGACTGTTTCCTCTACAATCTCTTCTTCATTTCCTGAAGATTCAATGTCGTTTTCAACGGAATCTTGAGTAAGCGTATCAGCTGTATTATCAATAACTTCCGTTTCTTTTCCCGATTTTTTTTTCATCTTATCTTTTCTGTTTCAATTATGTTTTTAATATATTTGATATAAATCTTTGCTTGTTTTGCCGGATGATTGCAAAGATTTTGCATTTTATCACCCGTTACCGGCAACCCAATATTTAAACCTTTTCTGTACTTATAGCTACTATTTAGTTATAAGCACTTCAGAGACGAATAAGGGTAAAAATAATTTATTGTGAACAGGAAAATCAATGTTTGAAAGTTATATATTCTGAGATATGATTGATAAGGGCTATCATTTTAGAGTAATTCATTCGTTTGGGACCAATCAAACCGATAGATCCGTTGGCTGCTCCAACATTATATGGGCTGACAATTAATGAGTAATCATCAAACATCTCATTGTTCAACTCCTTGCCGATAAACACCTTAGTGTCACCGACCGCCAATTCGGACTTGTCCAGCAAGTGAACGATTATGTCTTCATTTTCAATAAGCTCTATAATTCCGCGGAATCTGTCCAAATCTTCAAATTCAGGGTTGTCCAACAACTTCTTTGAACCCGCCAAATGCAATTTGTCACCTTTGGGACTGACGTTGAAAATGGTATCTACAGAGTCAACGAACAATCTGATCAGGGGGGAGTCCTTCAAATTAAAATCATTTATCAAATCAGCGAAATTATCTCGGATGAATTTGAGTGTTCTGCCGCTGATTCTTTCATTAATAAAATTCTTTATATAGGAGATGTTCTTTTCATCATGATCAAAAGTTGTTTCGAGTGTCAATGTTTTTATTTTGTCCGAATCAAGAGCAAGCACGATTAATATTCTCTCGGAAGACAGCGATATTACATCAAACTTTACTACTGAATACCCGGCAAAATGCGGTAATTCCACTATGCCAAGACAACCGGAAAGTATCCCGAGGATTTTCGAGGCTTCTTTGTAGATGTCATTATCAGCAGCGAGTGAACCCAATCGATCATTAACAGTTTGAATTTCTACAGTGCTGAGAGAGTTTTTCTTCATAAGAGAATCAACATAGAATCGATAGCCCTTGTCTGTCGGAATCCGCCCTGCAGAGGTATGCAAGTGCGTGATCAAGTCCAATTCTTCCAGATTAGACATAACATTACGTATAGTCGCCGGACTGAGTTTTATTTTGTCTTGCAGATAATTAGAAAGACTGCCGGATCCGACCGGATTAGCATTAAGTATATACAATTGTATTAAACGCGTAAGAATACCGCGATCACGTTCATTCAGAAGAATCCCGGGGGACGGAGTCTGTATATATACTTTTTTTTTCATGAATTCAATATATGTAAAATATAGATAAGAATTATTTATTTAGAGCTTTTGCAAGATCATCTATAGTTATAGAGACAATCCCGGGTTCTTCACAAACCCTGCCTGATGCAAAATTAGAAAGGTTCGCGGCTTCTTTCATTGTAGCTCCGCCCGTAATTGCGGCAGCTAAGGTTGAAATAGCCGTGTCGCCGGCACCGGACACATCGGATACTTTTCTGGCAACTGTCGTCACAGATGATACACTGCCGTCCTTTTCAAACAGAATCATTCCGTCGAAACCAAGTGTCACCAAGAGATTCTCAGCATTCAGCTGCTTCATTAAATCTTTACCGGCTTTAATAGTCTCTTCTGTACCTTTGAATTCATAGCCCAAAGCATTCTGAGTTTCTTTTCTGTTGGGTTTTACAACCGTAGCATCTTTGTACGCAAAGAAATTTTCATCTTTTGGGTCCACAAAAACCGGGATATTATATGCTTTTGCTTTTCTAATAATCTCTGTTATAACCGTCAGAGACAAAGCCCCTTTGTTGTAATCGCTGAAGATGATACCGGCAATACCTTTGTAATTGTCCAAATAATCAAGTATATACTTTTCCCCGACGTCTGAAATTGCTTTTTTGACCTCTACGTCTAATCGTACTATTTGTTGATTGTTGCCGATAACACGCGTTTTAACCGTTGTCGGACGATCTGCGTCAACAAACATACCGTCACAGTTTATCCCGTAGTCTACAGCGATTTTCTTGAATTCCAAGCCATTTTTATCATCACCAATAATGCCGCATAACAGTGATTTTATACCGAGAGATTTGAGATTGTTGGCAACATTAGCCGCACCGCCGAGATGATATGTTTCTTTTTCAATATCGACAACAGGTACAGGCGCTTCAGGAGAAACTCTGCTGACATCACCCCAAAAATATCTGTCTAACATAACATCGCCAATAACCGCAATGGATTTACCTTTGAAGTTGTCGGCTATTGTTCTGAATCTTTCTGCTGATATATTCTGCAT
>JAQIDA010000212.1 GCA_027858275.1 Candidatus Kapaibacterium sp.
GTTTGATGGCGAAACCAAAGAAATCTTTATCAGGTTCGACCGGTGAACTTATTGAGAACCCGATTATCTCGAACTTTAAAGAAGGTTTGTCCATCTTAGAGTACTTTATCTCTACTCACGGTGCTCGTAAAGGTTTGGCTGATACAGCTTTGAAAACTGCCGATGCGGGTTATTTGACTCGTCGCTTGCATGATGTTGCTCAAGATGTTATTATCTCAGATCACGACTGCGGTACAATTCGCGGTGTGAAAATGACAGCACTTAAAGACGGCGAAGAAATCAAAGAGCCATTATTCGAACGTATTTTGGGTCGTGTTGCTCTGAATGAAGTGCTTGATCCTATGACAGACAAAGTATTGATTAAAGCAGGTGAATTGATCACTGAAGATCTTGCGCAGAGCATTGAAGCAAGTTCGGTAGAATCAGTTATGATTCGTTCAGTTCTTACCTGTGAAGCACGCAGAGGTGTTTGTGCCAAATGCTACGGCAGAAATATGGCAACAGCCAAACTCGTGGACACCGGAGAAGCTGTGGGAACAATTGCTTCACAGTCAATCGGTGAACCGGGTACACAGCTAACATTGCGTACATTCCATACAGGTGGTACTGCGATGTTGGTCGCTTCACAATCATCTGTCATTGCTAAGTTCGACGGTATTATCAAATTTGAAAATATCAGAAAAGTTCAATATGAAGATGAAGAAGGAACCACTATGATCGCGGTCAGCCGCGGTGGTAATATTAATATTATCGATCCTGACAGCAACAGATCTCTCATCACCTATGACACTATATACGGTGCTGTTCTAAAAATAAAAGACGGTCAAAAAGTCAAGCGCGGCGATATGATATATGAATGGGATCCTTACAATGCTTCAATTATTACTGAAGTTACAGGTAAAGTTCGCTATAAAGATTTGCTGCATAACGTTACTTTCCGTGAAATCAATGATGAGCAAACAGGACATATCACTAAAGTAGTGATTGATTCCCGCGACAGAACTAAACTGCCTACAATTGAAATCGTCGATGCCGAAGATAATGTGTTAAAATACTACAGCATCCCGACAAAAGCTCAATTGAGAGTAGATGACAATGATATGGTGGGAGTCGGTACACCTCTTGTAAAAATCCCGAGAGATTTGGGAAGAACACGAGATATTACTGGCGGTCTGCCTCGAGTAACGGAATTGTTTGAAGCGCGTGCGCCTCAAGCTCCTGCAATCGTGACTGATATTGACGGTATTATTTCCTACGGTAAATTGAAGCGCGGACAAAGAGTAATTGTTGTCACTTCGCTCGACGAAAAAACTGTTATGGAATATTCAGTTCAAACCGGTAAATACATCTTGGTTCAAGAAACAGATTTTGTACGCTCCGGAGACAGATTGACCGAAGGCTCAATTAATCCGCATGATATTTTGAAGATCAAAGGTCCTAATGCAGTACAAGAGTATCTCGTTAACGAGATTCAAGAAGTTTACCGTATGCAGGGTGTGAAAATCAATGACAAACACATCGAAGTGATTGTTCGTCAGATGTTACAAAAAGTTAAAATCCTTGATTCAGGTGATTCTTGCTTCTTGGAAAATGACAATATAGACAAACAAAGATTCAACGACGAAAATGATGTACTCAAGAATCATTTGATTATTACAAATCAAGGTGATTCAACATTGAAAAACAATCAATCTGTTATTAAGAGAAAATTGAGAGAAACTAATTCGGAGCTGAAGAAAAACGGTAAAGAACAGGTCGTGTTCAGACCTTCCGAACCGGTAATCGGCAACCCGATTCTTCTTGGAATAACCCAAGCGTCATTGACTACTGAAAGTTGGTTGTCAGCAGCGTCATTCCAGGAAACAACAAGAGTTCTTTCCGAAGCGTCAATCGCCGGAAAAGTTGATAATTTAAAAGGCTTGAAAGAAAACGTAATCTTGGGGCAGCTAATTCCTGCCGGAACCGGATTGCGTCACTATCAGAACATGAAAGTTATCAGCGATGTTGGTGATATATTCGGGAAAAAAGAACAAGAAAATGAAAGTGACCCGGAAGGCGGAACTGAAGAAAATACAGAAACGCCGACTGTAAGCGAATAGAAATAAATAAGTTGGAGAAACCGACCGCGATAATTTGGGTCGGTTTTGAAAACTACAGAGATGTATGCTGAAATAATGTTTTGTGGGATTGCTCAGCAATCAAAAGCTAAAAGCAAAAAAAAGCAAAAAATATTTTAAAATATATTAAAACTTTAATTTTCTGAAATTGACGCAAAACCTTTCCTTCACGAAATAGATGCCCAAAGAATACGAAATCTTTCAAGAAA
>JAQIDA010000246.1 GCA_027858275.1 Candidatus Kapaibacterium sp.
ATCTCGATCCTCTCGACGCTATGTATTTCCTGGAACTGATGCGCGAAAGAGCAAAGCTCGTGGATATTGACCATCAATTCTTGAATCGCTCCGTAAATGTTGGCTTCTCCGGCGGCGAAAAGAAACGCAACGAAGTTTTCCAAATGGCGATGCTCGAACCAAAACTCGCCGTAATGGATGAAACTGATTCCGGTTTGGATATTGACGCTCTGAAAGTAGTAGCAAACGGCGTGAATCGATTGAAGAACGCAAATAACGCATTTGTTATTATCACTCATTATCAAAGATTACTTGATTATATAATCCCTGATTTTGTCCACGTTCTGTACAATGGCAGAATCGTAAAATCGGGAACTAAAAAACTTGCTCTGGAACTTGAAGAAAAAGGTAATGACTGGATCAAACAAGAAGTTGACGGCCAATAATCTGAGTTTCGTGAATCAAAACATAAAGTAACAGAGAATAATCAAGGATATAAAAAATGGAAAAATTAATAGATAAATTTGTCGGGGAATTTAAGAATTTCGAGAAAAGCGACGGTATTGCCGCTCAAGAAATTCATCCCTTAAGATTGGCGGCTCTCGACAGATTGAAAAAATTCGGATTGCCGACCTCGAAAGATGAAAATTGGCGTAATACAAAAACTGATTTTCTTAATGAATATAATTTTAAATTACAGACTGAGCGTCCCGATAATTTGATCGATCAATCAGTGGTTGACGATTTGAAAAGCAGCGAGACCGATGAAATATGCGTAGTGATTCTCAACGGTTTTTATTGCCCCGAATTAACTGAGCTCGGAGAATTGAATCGCCACGTTGTGGTCAGCGGTTTGGAAGATGCAGTAAGATTTTACGGTAAAGATATTGAAAAAATGATGCTGAAGAGCGATCATCCCGAATCAGACGGATACTATGAACTCAATACTGCTTTTGCCCGCGGAGGTGTATATATAAAAGTTCCTGAAGGAGTGTATCCCGACAGACCGATCAGATTGTTATCCATCAATGACGCTCACACGACAGACGTTATGACACAGCCGCGAAATTTGATAGTTGTCGGTAAAAACGCAGGTTGCAGAATAGTTGAATCTGTTAATACTATCGGAGACAATGCTTCTTTCTCAAATATGTTGACAGAGATTCGCATGGGCAAAGGATCAAATGTTGAATATGATAAAGTTCAAAACGACACTGACAAATCATACTATATCGGCAGCGTATTAGTCGACCAAAAACGCGATTCTGTCTATAATTCAACTTATGTTTCGCTCGGCGGGAAGTTCGTTCGCAACTATACAAATGCCCGCCTCAGAGGCATAGGAAGCGAAGCGAATTTCAACGGATTGTATTTTGTCGACGGAGAAGATTTTATCGATAACCATACATTAGTAGATCATATCGAGCCAAATTGCAGCAGTCGCGAACTGTTCAAAGGCATTCTCAACGATAAATCAGTCGGAGTTTTCCGCGGCAAAGTGATTGTACATCCGGATGCTCAGAAAACAAACGCTTTTCAAGCGAACAATAACATATTGATGTCCGATGATGCGAAGATATTCACTAAGCCACAGCTTGAAATCTATGCAGACGACGTTAAATGCTCTCACGGAGCCACATCAGGAAATCTTGATAAAGAATCATTATTCTATATGCAGGCCAGAGGAATCGGCGAGGAAGTGGCAAAAGCATTGCTCCTGAACGCATTCGCCGGTGAAGTGATCGAAAAAGTTCATATAACGGGTCTTCGCGACGAAATAAAAAGACTGGTCGCCAAACGCTTGACGGTAGAGGATTTGTATTTCTGTGATGTGTTGTAAGAGAAGAACCACCCCCTAACCCCCTCCTTCGCAGGCGGGGGGATAAGATTAGCGGGATGGCTTTTTGAAGTCCTTTGTTTTCTTTGAGTATAGGATTTCTGAGCAAAGCAGATGAAGATGTGAGACACAGGAAGAAAGTGACTCACATCAAAGCGTATAAATCTTTTCTTGTTCCCCCGCCTGCGAAGGAGGGCGTTAGGGGGTGGTTCTTCTCTCTTTACGGATTTTTAAAAATAATTTTTTAGCACACTAAAACAACAAAACAAATGAGCTTTAATCAAAACAGTCCGACAACAGTGAGTGCGGGAGCGATGATGACATTTAATATTAATAAAATCAGAGCGGATTTCCCTATTCTTCAGACTGAAGTGAACGGGCATCCTCTTGTGTATTTGGATAATGCTGCTTCTACTCAGAAACCGCAGGTTGTAATTGACTCAATCACTAAATATTATACTGAGCAAAACAGTAATATTCATCGCGGTGTGCATCATTTGAGTGAGCTTGCTACGAAATTATATGAAAACGCGCGTAAAACAATCGCGAAGTTTATTAGCGCCGATCCTAAGGAGATTATTTATACACGAGGTGCGACGGAATCTATTAATTTAGTAGTCTCAACTTACGGGCGAAAATTTATCGGCGAAGGCGACGAGATTATTATTACTGAAATGGAACACCATTCCAATATAGTACCTTGGCAAATGCTTTGTGAGGAAAAAGGCGCGAAGCTCAGAATTCTGCGTATGAATGACAATGGCGAAATATCAATAGATAATTTCAAAGAAATGCTGAATGAAAAGACGAAGTTTGTTTCGATTGTTCATATTTCAAATTCGCTCGGAACGATCAATCCGGTGAAGGAAATGATTGATTTGACACATGAAGCGGGTGCTGTGTTTTTGTTAGACGGCGCTCAGTCTATTCAACATGTGGCAGTTGATGTCAAAGCTTTGGATTGTGATTTCTTTGTTGTTTCAGGTCATAAATTGTACGGTCCGACAGGAATCGGTTTTTTATACGGCAAAAAAGAATTTCTCGAAGCTATGCCCCCCTATCAGGGCGGCGGCGATATGATTTTATCTGTTAATTTTGAGAAGACCGTATTCAATGAAGTGCCTTATAAATTTGAAGCAGGAACGCCAAATATTGCCGGAGCTGTCGGGCTTGCTGAAGCTATAAAATATATTGACGGAATCGGTATCGACAAAATAGCTGCTTATGAAACGGAATTGTTGGACTACGCTACCGCTGTTGTCGCTGATATTCCGGAATTAAGAATTATTGGTACGGCAGCGAATAAAACGAGTGTTCTGTCATTTGTGCTGTCGAATGTGCATCCGCATGACATCGGCACTTTTCTAAATGCGGACGGTGTGGCGATTCGCACGGGTCATCATTGCACGGAACCTGTTATGCACAAATTCAAAATACCGGCAACCTCCAGAGCGTCTATATCTTTCTATAACACTAAGGAAGAAATTGATGTGTTTGTTGCGTCGGTAAAAAAAGTAATAAAAATGTTTTCTTGATTTGAAAGAGTCTGATGAAGAACGAATTAAATGATCTGTACCAAGAAGTAATATTGGATCACAACAAAAATCCTCGCAACTTCGGCGATATGCACGATGCCAATCATTCGGCAGCAGGGCATAATCCACTTTGCGGCGATCATATAGATGTAGATTTGAAGGTCAAAGACGGAATAATTGAAGACGTCAAATTCCACGGAGCCGGCTGCGCCATATCGAAAGCATCGGCATCGATTATGACTACAACGCTCATAGGACAATCAGTTGAAGAAGCAAAAGAAATGTTCAAGCAGTTTGTGGATATTGTCACGACAGATCCCGAAGAGGAAATCGACACACTGAACCTCGGCAAACTTGCCGTGTTTTGCGGTGTAAGGGAGTTCCCGGCAAGAGTCAAATGCGCCTCGCTTGCTTGGCATACAATGAAGAATGCTTTGGATGACGAGAGCGGCGCTTCTACGGAATAGAGTGGAAGAAAACCTCCCCCTTGCCCCCTCCTTCGCAGGCGGGGGGATAAGAGAGGAAGTCCACTGAAGAAAGTGAACCTAATCTAAGAGAAGAACCACCCCGCCCTTCGGGCACCCCTCCTTGGAAAAGGAAGGGGAGTTTTAAGAACAAAGCGTTCACC
>JAQIDA010000269.1 GCA_027858275.1 Candidatus Kapaibacterium sp.
TGGGAAAAAGTTACACTTTTCTCAAAAATAAATTTTAATTTATTCATTTTAATATTACAAACATTCAAAACTCGGAGATATTATTCGTCTAACTCGAAGTTGATGTTAATATCAAGAGCTTCTTCTAAAAGATGTTTTCTTTGACATGCACCCCACAATTCATTGTCGGGTTCGCCGCCGAAATCGCCCTTGCGCATTTTGATTGTAACTTTGTTTCCACTGATTACAGCTCTGACAGATTCGACCACTTGTTGCTGGCGTCTGTCCACTCCTTCGGCAATTCTTAATATACCGCTCAAAATCTTGACGATTCTTTGCTTTTTTGGAGCCAAATCATGAAAACCGATATGACTCTTTTTCGGATGGCTTTTACGATGATAACGAGCGATATGAGCGATTAGGTCTGATTCATCATTAGTGTAGCCGGGCATCATAGAGTTTTTGATTATATAATAACTATGCTTGTGGTGTTTGTCGTGGGAAATCACATAGCCTACATCGTGCAACAGAGCGGCAGCTTC
This sequence comes from Candidatus Kapaibacterium sp., assembly GCA_027858275.1. GTDB lineage: Bacteria > Bacteroidota > Ignavibacteria > Kapaibacteriales > UBA2268 > JAQIDA01. The sequence continues at coordinate 522 of JAQIDA010000269.1, forward strand.
TAATAATTCACGATACTTTATACCGAGTTTGTGGATGCTTTGTAAATCATTGAATAATTCCAGGGAGATTTTTTTGATCAATTGAGCGTGTTTCATCTCTACATGATATTTTGAGCAAAGACTATGAACAGTCTGATAGCGGAGATGACTTAAATGCCGGTATTCATCGATGTCTCTGTTTTTCTGAACCGTGTCGAAAACGACTCCTTCACGCAAGGCGTAAGTCGAGATCAAGACTTTTTTTATTTTGAGTTCGCGCAGCACATTTTCAAAAATCAAAGCTCCGCCTACGATGATATCCGCTCGGGCAAAATCCAGGCCGGGAATTTGTTTTCGTTGTTTGACTGTTTTCGCTTTAACGAGTTTATCAATAATATCTAATATTTCATCAGCCTTTACTTCAGTGCCGTTCATTATTTCCGGCAGCCGGTCGCCGCGAGCAGCCAGAGCCATTGTAGCAAGGTTTCGAATAGTTCCGGAAGTTCCGACGCATATATCGGATTTTATTTCTCGCAGGCGTTTCATAGTCGGTCCCCATTGACCGCTGATATATTCTCTGCAAGCGGCAACTTGCTTTTTTGTGATTCCGTCGTCGGGGAAAAATTCTTTGGTCATTCTGATCGCGCCGAGCTTTTCGCTGTGAACAAAATCGATGTTTCCGGATTTCCCGACTATGGTTTCAGTACTGCCGCCTCCAATATCGACTACGAGGACTTTTTGATTGATAACGGGCAGGGCGTGGATAACACCAATGTAGATGAGTCGGCCTTCTTCGGCACCGGAGACAACTTCGATATCGATGCCTGATTCTTCTTTGACTCTTTTAACAAATTCGTCAGCGTTTAGGGCTTCGCGAACCGCACTTGTGGCTACAGCGCGAATTTCGGCATTTTGGTTGCCTGCCAAATCAGCGAAATTTCGCAGGGCTTTGATTCCTCGGTCTGCTGCGTCATGCTGAATATATTTCATGTCGCGCCCGCCGCTTCCGAGCCTTACGACTTCTTTTTCACTCTCGACTATGTTCATCATTCCGCGGTTGTTGACCGAAGCCACAACGAGATGGAAAGAGTTTGTGCCGACATCTACGGCAGCTATATATGATCCTTTTACAGCCATAATTCTAAATTCTTCACGTCGATAAAAAATTATTCATTATCGTCTTCTTGCCCTGCTTCACCTTTCATCACAACGACATCATCTTTATCGTAAAGCACTTCGCTGTTTTCTTCATCTCTTCGCTGCTGATCGGCAGCCCTGTTGACTTCATTTGCGTTAAATCCACCAAACAATGAACGGATCTTCTTTTTGATCCAAAAATAGACCATTAATACAAGCCCGACTATTCCGAATAGTATGATAAAATATTTCATATTTATAGATCCCTCAATTATTTCAATTTCAGTCTTTATTCAAAGACTTACTAAGTTATGATTAATTGGGAAAATAAAAAAGAGAAGATTGTATTGCCTGCTTTCAGAAACCTTGCCGAAAGTGAAGAAACCTTCCGAAGGTTTATAGCAGATCTTATCTCCCCACGCTAAACTGCTCACTAATAACCCGATCCCCAATATGAATGCGCAAAATATAAACTCCGCTGACCAAAGTTGAAGTATTTATCTCATATCTGCCCTGCAAACCTTTGATCGGATTTTCAATCAGAACTCTTCCGTTAAGGTCAATGACAGATACTTTATCGGCATTTAGGAAAGCGCCCGAGTTTTCGATAGTTAATGTGTTTTGGACAGGGTTCGGCATTAGTTTTAGACCAAGGTACTCAGAAAAATTATTAGATACTCCGTCAATAATAATTCCGGTTCCGGTTAATTCTGCGGTACTGTCAACACGTATGTTGTACGGACGTTCAGTATTGCTCATAAATACAATTGAATCAATAAAATCCCCCGCTTTGTTAGGTGTGAATTTCACTTCAAATATCTTTTCAACTCCCGCATTGATTATCCAAGGTTTATTATAAGTCGGATCAGTACCGAATTGGTTGAAGGCTGACCAATCTGAAACTTCATATACCGGCTTCAAGTATGGTCCATAATAACCATGTATTTCTAATGCGGCCGAACCTATGTTCTTAACTACCAGTATGCCGTATTTATTTTCATCAACTTTGACGTCCCCAAAGTCATAACGGCTGACTTGAATTCTCGGAGCGCCGACTTGTGCTTCAATGTGTGTTTTATACCAAAAGAAACAAGGATCTCCTACGCCGATTGAGTCTTCAAAGTGTCCCTCTTCTATTGCAGTAAATCTCACTGTAAACTTAACTGAATCAAGTGGCGGAACATACCTCGGGGCAGGTTTCCCAATAATTTCAAATCCTTGGTTCTGAAATTTGAGTTTTATTTGCTCAACAATCAAATCACCAACTTCTGAATCATTTCTAACCCAAAATGTATGTTCTTTGATTTCTCCGATTGGAACATTAGCGAAGTTATATGCATCCTCGCTGACAGAGATCTTAGTCGGGAAGTATTGAACAACGATTGTAGTATCATTTCCGCAACGATCGCTGAATACGATAATTGCGCGAGCAGCTTGCTGATTATCAATAACTTCCAGATACCAATCCGCGCTTTTGTCAGTACCGGCAATAAACTCATCACACTCAAATCTATAGTTAAAACTATATTCAGAATTCATGTGAATTGAAGCAAGATTTGACCTGAATTTGGAATTATCCGGTCTGTCATTGACAATCCCTACTACATCGCCGGAACAATCCATTTCCCATTCCGGATCAGGGCAAAGTGTATCATTAATTGTCAAATCTTTGAGAGCGACACTTGCGGGGAATCCATACGCGGACTCGCTCATATTTCCATACGCATAGGCCGTAAACGGGGCTTCGGCTTTTATTTTATAAACCCCGGCATGTGGCAATCTGAAAGTCTTCG
>JAQIDA010000280.1 GCA_027858275.1 Candidatus Kapaibacterium sp.
AAAATATTATTATTAAATCCAATTTAATTGAGAACAATTAAATTGGATTCTCTCAACAGCAATCTTCTGCTGATTTTGCTTGCAGAATGATTAAAAAAAGTCTATTTTTGCAGATTGATTTTATAATGGAGAAAAGTGTAGAGCTATGTTTGAGAGTTTAACCGAGAAATTAGAAGGCGCCCTAAAGAAATTCCGCGGGCAATCAAAAATATCTGAAGAAAATATTCAAGAGGCAATGCGTGAGATTCGTCGAGCTTTATTAGAAGCCGATGTTAATCTTCATGTTGCCAAAAAATTTGTGGAAGACGTCAAAGTCAAGGCACTCGGTACCGAAGTAAAAGGTCGCCTGATGCCGGAACAACTCATTGTGAAAATTGTTCGCGATGAACTGATTGAGTTGATGGGCAACAAGCGTGCTGACCTTGCTTTCAGTCCACATCCGCCGACAGTTATTCTTGTCGCAGGTCTTCAAGGTGCGGGTAAAACAACTTTCTGCGCTAAGCTGGCAAAGAGTCTCAGGAAAAAAGGGAAACAGCCTTTGCTCGTAGCCGGCGATGTTTATCGTCCTGCTGCCGCGGAACAGTTGAAAGCTCTTGCCAAACAAACGCGTACACCTGTCTTTTCAAATGACAGCAAAGATCCCGTAAAAATAGCTGCCGAAGCTTTAGATTATGCCAAACGCTTTGCTCGCGACGTAGTTATCGTTGATACCGCGGGACGCTTGACTGTCGACGATGACATGATGAAAGAGGTCGAAAATATCAGCAAAGCTGTCAAGCCGACTGAAACTTTATTCGTATGCGACGCAATGATTGGACAAGACGCAGTCACAACTGCCAAAGCATTTAACGACAAATTGGATCTGACCGGTATCGTTCTTACTAAACTCGACGGTGACACTCGCGGCGGCGCGGCATTGTCAGTGCTGTCTGTTGTAGGAAAACCGATCAAATACGTTGGTGCCGGCGAAAAACTCGATGCTCTCGAGCCTTTCCATCCCGAAAGAATCGCGTCCAGAATCCTCGGTATGGGTGATATTCTGACACTTGTCGAAAAAACTGAACAACAATTCGATACTAAGCAGGCAAAAGAACTCGAAACAAAAATTCGCAAAAACAGATTCACTTTTGACGATTTCCTTGAACAGCTTAACACTATAAAAAAAATGGGCGATATTCGCTCATTGCTCGGTATGATCCCGGGAATGGACAAGCAATTGAAAAATGCTGATATTGACGAAAAAGGATTCGGCCAAGTCGAAGCAATTATATATTCAATGACAAAAGACGAACGCACTCATCCGAAAATCATCAACGGATCCAGACGCAAAAGAATCGCAACCGGCAGCGGCACTCAGGTGCAAGATGTCAACAGACTGCTCAAGCAATTCGACCAAATGAATAAAATGATGAAAAGCATGACCGGCGGAAAAAGATCTCGAATGATGAAAAACTTCAAGATGCCGGGCGGTATGGGAATGTAATTTTTCCCAAATAAAAGGAGTGTAAAATCAAATGCGCCTTATCATAGTATAGAATATAAAAAAAATGCATATATTTGCGCCGGATGAAATAACTAATTTATAAGAATCATCCGACGTTTGAAATTTAGAATTAATTAAAAGAGGACAATAAGCATGGTAAAACTTCGCTTGAGACGCAAAGGAAGAGCCCATCATCCTGTTTATGACATTATTGCAGTAGATGGTCGTAAACCCCGTGATGGAGCATTTTTAGACAGAATCGGATTCTATGATCCTAATATCACACCATCCGAAGTAAGAATCGATCACGAACGCGCTATTTATTGGTTAAATGTCGGCGCTCAGCCTACTGATATTCTCAGAAGAATCATGAGCTTTGAAGGAGTTTTACTCCGCAGACATCTGACTTTCAAAGGTAAATCAGAAGCAGAAATCGAAGTCGCTATCGAAGAACACAAAAAAGTGGTCAACGACAGATACTTCCGCAACAAAGACAAACGCAAAAAAAGAAAAGAAGCTAAGAAAATTGCTGAAGCCGAAGAACAGCAGCAGGAATCTTAATCAAATAGACTTAAGACAAACCCCGCTTATTCAAACGGGGTTTTTTATTGCTTTTTTTTGAACAAGGGAGCATGCCCCCTTGTCCCGATAAAGAACAAGGAAGCATGCTCCCTTCTCTGTTAAGGGTCAAAGAAGCCGGCTTCATAATTTCCGAAGAAAATATTATAGTATATATCGATAATAAAATAAAGGACTTATATGTCGAATTTTAAGTTCAAACCATTTGAAGAAATGACCAACGATGACTACGCCGAAGTAGGCTTCAAATCAGGTCTGGAAGTTCATCAGCAGCTTTTGACAAAAAGAAAACTCTTTTGCCGCTGCCCTGCCGGCCGGTATTCGAAAGAAGTTCATGCGGAAATTCTTCGCCACATGCGCCCGACTCTCTCCGAACTCGGCGAGTACGACGGAACAGCTTTGATGGAATTCAAAACAAAAAAAGATGTTGTCTATCAGATCAATCGTGATACCGTATGTACTTATGAGATGGATGATACTCCTCCTTTCGCTATGGATGAGGAAGCTCTTGATATCGCTATTGAAGTTGGTATGCTGATGGATGCCAATGTAGTTGACGAGCTCCATATCGCTCGTAAACAGTATCTCGACGGCTCAATCCCTACAGGTTTCCAGCGTACGGCCATTGTATCTGTCGGCGGCAGATTCCCGTATAAAGACAGATTCATTGATGTGATTCAAATGTCTATCGAAGAAGACTCCTGTCGTGAAAAAGAAGATCGCGGTCATCTAAGAGTCTACAATACAGATCGCCTTGGTATGCCACTGATCGAAACTGTTACTGAGCCACAGATGTATACTCCTATAGAAGTCGCTGAAGTAACTCAGATAATCCGTAAGATTAATCGCAGTACAGGTCATGTCCGCACCGGATTAGGAGCAGGACGCGAAGACGTCAACGTCAGTGTACGCGGCGGTACTCGTATCGAAATAAAAGGCGTTCACAAAATCAAATTGATTCCTCTTCTGACTTACAATGAAGCTAAACGTCAGTGGAATCTTCTACGTTTGCGCGATGAACTGCTTTCTCGTCGTATAACTGAAGAATCATTTGTATCTAAGTCATTCGACATAACCAGATTCCTTAAAAAAACAGCTTATATGCCAATATCTCTTGCTTTGGCAGAAGGCAAAGTCGCCAAATGTGTATTACTCAAAGGCTTTAAAGGACTGTTGAGTTGGGAAACTCAGACCGATACATTTTTCTCTAAGGAAATATCAGACCGCGTAAGAGTTATCGCATGTTTGGACAACAGCCCGAATATCATCAACTCCGACAGTAACGAAAACGCTCTTTCCACTCTCGAAGGTCAGAAAATCAGAAAATTCATCTCCGCCGAAGATAACGATACGCTTGTTATTGTATGGGGCAACGAAACTGATACTGATACAGCGGCCAAAGAAATTGCGATTCGCGCTCGTGAAGCAACGATCGGTATTCCTTCTGAAACACGTCAGGCATTGCTCGACGGAACTAACGGGTTTGAACGCATATTACCCGGTCCGGAAAGAATGTATCCCGATACTGATTTACCGCCGGCTATTCTGACAGATGAAAGAAAAGCTGATCTACGATCAAAATTGCCAAAAAGATTCTGGCTGGCAGAAGCATGGTATCAAGAACTCGGTATTCCTCAAGACGTCATAGGCGTTCTTTCCATTTCGAAATATGCCGATCTCTTTGAAACAGCCGTTAAAGAATGGAAAATTGACCCCGTCTTTGCTTCTGTAGCTATCGTTCAGTATCGCAAAAGACTCAAGAAAAAAGGTCTTTGTACATGTGTTGCTGCTGAAAATATGCAGAGCATTTTTGAAGCTTTGCGCGACGGCAAAATTATCAAAGAAGGCGTATATACAGCTCTTAAAGCAGTGATGACCGAAAAAACATTTACTGAAGATATGCTTCCCGTTCCGGCAAATGACAAGGATATTGACGAAGCAGTCAAAGAAGCTAAAGCAGAACTCAAAGCAATCACAATGTTTGATCCGGCTAATGAAGGAAGTCTCCTGACTGATATGGTTATGGACAAATTGCGCGGAAGAGTCAGCGGTGAAAAAATAGCGAAGATGTTCAACGCAAATTCTAAAAAGGAGGCATGAGATGGCTGAATCAGAAAAAGAATTATATAAAGGCTATCGCGGCCCCGGACTCGAATGTCTGAAAAAATTTGAAGCATATATATGGTGTGACGTTGAAATATCGACTCATGATTCTCAGTTTATCGGTTTCGTACTTCCTCGTTCGGAAAAAGCTGACGAATTTCATATCGTTCTCAAATTGCGTACCGGTTATAACATCGGCGTATCCGCTTCAAAAATTACAAATATCAAAGTAAACGGCAGAAAAATCGCGAATTATAAAATTCCCGAAAAGATGTTCCCTTATTCTCCCAACAAACCGAGAGTGGTACTCTTTGGTACGGGCGGAACTATCGCAAGTCGTTTGGATTATAGAACAGGCGCTGTTATCCCCGCATTCACTCCCGGTGAATTATATGGATCAGTTCCCGAATTGGCAGATTATTGCAATTTGGAAACTGAAAAACTCTACGGCGTATTTAGCGAAAACATGGGCCCGGAACAATACAAAACCCTCGCTATTGCTATCGGCAGAGAAATTGAAAAAGGCGTCAAAGGTATCGTTATCGGTCACGGAACTGATACATTGCATCATACTGCAGCTATCCTCTCATACATGGTTCAGAACTCACCGGTTCCGATCGTACTCGTAGGTTCACAGCGTTCGAGTGACAGACCGTCCTCCGATGCGGCATTGAACTTGATACACAGTGTTAAAACAGCTGCCGAATCAGATATTGCCGAAACAATGGTATGTATGTTTGGTCCTACGTCAGATTCCTACGGTTTGTTGCATCGCGGAACGAGAGTTCGTAAAATGCACTCAAGCTATCGCTCGACATTCAGAACAATCGGTGATATACCGATCGCAATGATCAACAAGGATAAAATCACACCATTGTCAGATAATTACAAACGACGTCGTAATGACAAAGATGTAACTATCTTGCCGTACTTTGAAGAAAAAGTAGGCATGGTATACTACTACCCGAATATGCATCCTGATATGATTGATTCTATGGTCGAAAACGGTTACAAGGGAATTATCATTGCGGGAACCGGTCTCGGACACGTGAACAAACCTTTGTATCCGGCTTTGCAAAGAGCCAAGGACGCAGGCGTCGCTGTTTATATGACAGTACAGACACTTTGGGGCTACGTTCAGATGTATGTATATGACACAGGACGCGACATGATGGATCTCGGCGTTGTGCCGGGTGCAAATTTGTTGCCCGAAGCAGCATATATGAAACTCTGTTGGGCTCTCGGTCAGACAAGCGATTTGGAAGAAGTCAAGAAAATCATGCTGACCCCGATTGCAGGCGAAATCACAGAACGCGAACCAAGCAACGGTTATCTCATAATGCAGGGGGGAATCCCCGAAGTAGAAGAATTTATTTCTCAGTACAGAAAATAAGATTCCTGTTTATGATAAAAAAAGCCGAACAAAACAATTTTTGTTCGGCTTTTTTATTTATTTATTGACGAAATATGATATGGCTTAAGCCGGAAACATCAAGACTACTTGCTTTTTTCGGCTTCTTTCAAAGCAATATTCAAATTCTTCTTGGCAGTTGCGTAACCCGGATCAATAATAATGGCTGCTTTGAAATTCTTGATCGCTTTTTGAGTTTTGCCCATAGTACCGGCAACAGTACCGACTTTATTCAATGTTTTAGCAAGGCTTAAATCACGAGATAAATTTATTTTGAAAACATCCTCTGAATAAAGACTCATCAGATCATCATCAATCGTAGACTCACTAACTGATTCCGATTTATCTGTTATACGTTCATCTTTTACGAGATCAGCGCCGGCACGGGCTGTCATGTCCGAGTAATATGTTTTGATGTCATATCTGCTGACAATAACAGAGTCGAATGTTTCGGCCGCTTTTTCCCAGTCTTTGTTGACAATATAATATCTGCCAAGCTTCATCAGGCGATCAATTATCAGTGGGTTGGCAGCCATCGATCGATTAAAAAACTCATCTGCAAGCACGCTGTCTCCATGTAACAGATACAGATTATACAAAGCGAACAAGTAATAATGAGATGAATCCGTCAGAATAACGTCTCGGTATATTTCAATAGCTTTGCCCGGATTTCCTGCTTTTTTATAAACGTCAGCCAGCAGAGTTTTTGCTTCTAGCATATCCGGAATAGTCTCAAGTGCCTTACTTAATATAAAAGCTGCTTTGTCATATTCTCCGGTGTCTGCATATTGCTTTCCGAGAATAACAGTTTTCTTAACTTCATGGTGTTTGTCAACTTTATTCAGCGTTGACAGCCAAGCGGGATCAGCGGCAAGAATCGAAGCGAAAACTACCAGAAACAGAGCTACGCAGTACATGGCGTAAGCAATGAATCTGTCTGAAGCATTGAAAATCTTCTTGCTTGTGTCGACGTTTTGTTTTTTATTCTTTTTCATTTGTTCCTTTAAGATATCGTGTCAAAGCCGCGATGTTGTAAATTGTTAATGACATTACAACATAACAGTTACGAATTATGAACCACGAGCATCACTTTCTTTCCTTTGATTTTCATTTTAGCTCTATATTAATTTAGTTTCAATTCGCTCGGCATCATCGATACAGTGATAATCTTTATAAACTCTTCCCATCTTTTATCCGGACGATCCGCTGTACCGCCTTTTGATTCCACATAATCTTTGACCATATCCTCTCCGAGATTATAAGTAATCAAATAAGCTCTGTATATTTCATAAAAATCAACATTGCTTTCGGCGTGTTCTTTTGTCCGAAGTCGGTACTTCATCACTTTTTTTACAGCTTCGACGCGGTCGATTTTCCCGTCGAGATAATCGCGTGCTATGTCATTGCCGACATAGTTCAAGTCCTTAGTCATGCCGATTATCTTATAATATTCCTCGACTTTTTCAGGATCAAGTCCGGCGAGCGGGAACAGAACTTCCTTCTCAAATTTCATTCTTTCATCATTCGGGAAAGCTACGCTGATACCAAAATTTGCAGTGCCTTCCGACAGAATTGATTTGGGACTGAACAGAGGATAGACTGAATGCTCAACCCAATTGCTGTCTCGATAGTATTTCATATCGAGCAAAGTATGATACACATGATGTCCGGGATAGCCTTCATGACAAGCCAGGTCAACAGCTCGATCTATATATATCGGCATATCAGTATTTACCTGAATCAGGCTGAAACCGTTTCCCTTGTACCAATTGTACGCACCCCAAGAAACATCTTTAACATATTCCACTTTGAAACTCTCGTTTTCAGGCAATTTGATATGCAGCTTAGTTCTTCTGCGCCCTTCAGCAACAGCAGATTTGAAGACATCATCAAGCTTTTCGGTTGGGATAATGAATTGATTGCGATATTCCACAAATCTCTTATCTAAATCACCTTCGCCCGGCAAAACATCTTCCAGCTCAGCGATTATTGTATCATAATGTTCATAAGAATTGCTTGGCGCGACCGCGTCATAAATCAAGAGCGATTCTTCATCAAAAGTCATATTCCGACCGTCTATAAATTGAGCTCGAAACTTCAAAGACAAACACATTCTTATCAAATGATTATGACGAGCAACAATCTCGGGATTTTTCTCACTGTTATAATTTTCAAGTAATGTAGCAGACAGAACATCTGCCTGCTCAATTATTTCAGGAAGCGATAGATCTGTCTTTTCTGCGGATTCCTTCAACTCCTCGGGACCATAATAAGCATCCACATAATTTTTATCATACTTGCCGGTGCTGAGGACAAGAAAAACAAACCTTTCGGCCGATGAGTCCAAATCAAATTTATCGACTTGAGCTGTGTTATCAGAGCAGGAATTAATTAGCAGCAACAGAGAAAAGAGAGTCAGTAAGTAGTATTTTTTCATGTTTGCAATCGTTTTTATCATTATACATAACCGACAAATGTATAAATAATTTACTTCTTCTACAAATAAGAAAATTTACCCAAACACACCAAACAATTTCAATGAAATAACAAATATCCCGGCTATCAATGCAACTTTTACAATTTTTTCACCCTTACGAACCGCAAGCTTAGCCGCCTGCCATCCGCCTAAAGCGTTTCCTGCAGCCATAGCCAAACCCAGACCGTAATTGACATTCCCCGTAATAGTGAAGACGAGGAGAGCCGGTGCTGTATAAATCAGAATAATGAAAACTTTGTGCATATTCACATGAACAAGATTTATATGTATCAGATAATGCAAAGCTGCCATCAGCAGAAAGCCGACTCCAACCTGAATGAAACCACCATAAAAACCGATACCGACCATAGCAAGATAGACAGATGGTTTTAGTTTGTCAGGATTCTCAACAGTCTCAGAGATTTTCTTCTTAGGAATCAACATACTCACCGCAACAGCGATCATTATTACTCCGAGAATAATCTTAAAAGTCTCATCGTCAATCTTCGCGGCGATAATCGCCCCTGCAATTGCGCCGGGCAATGTGCAAAGCGCCATTTTCAAACTTAACTTAAACTTTGAATGTTTCTCTTTTTTGAACGCCGTAACAGCCGCTATATTCTGAATTAGAATCGCTACGCGATTTGTGCCGTTAGCAGTAGCTGTGTCCAGTCCGAGGAAGATCAAAGCCGGCAGAGTAAGAGTAGAGCCGCCTCCCGCCATAACGTTGATAAATCCGGCAAGCAAACCGACTAGGAAGAGAATTATTATATGTTCAATAGGAGGCATAGCTGTTGTTATGAGTTAAATAAACAGTGTAGATATTCCGGCAACAGATTATATGTCTGTTTGGTATACTGTTGCGAGAATCAGTGCAATCGAATCTATTAATCCGCGATCAATTTTTTGTAATGAATTCTCTTCGGTGTCGAATCGCCCAGCCTCATTTTCTTGTTTTCTTCATATTCTGAGTATGTACCTTCGAACCAGTATACTTGAGATTCGCCTTCGAATGCCAAAATATGTGTGGCTACACGATCTAAGAACCAGCGATCATGAGTGATAACCACGGCACAACCCGCAAAGTTCTCCAAACCTTCTTCCAAAGCGCGAAGAGTATTGACATCAATATCGTTTGTAGGTTCATCGAGCAGGAGTACATTAGCTTCTTCTTTGAGAGTCATAGCCAAATGCAGACGATTCTTTTCACCGCCGGACAGCATTGAGCATTTCTTCTGCTGATCGCTGCCGCTGAAATTGAATCGAGCAACATAAGCGCGAGAATTAACCGATTGGCCTCCGAGTTGCAGTAAATCATTGCCGCCGGAAATCACTTCCCAAACAGTTTTGTCAGGATCAATATCAGCATGAGCCTGATCGACATAGCCGATCTGAACTGTCTTGCCTACATTGAAAGTTCCGGAGTCCACAGTTTCCGTTTCCATAATCATACGGAACAGAGTCGTTTTACCGGCACCGTTTGCGCCGATTATTCCGACAATTCCGCCGGGAGGGAGCTTGAAGTTTAAATCATCGAACAAAAGCTTATCGCCGAATGCTTTCTTAACTTTTTCAGAATCAATAACTATATCACCCAGACGAGGACCGTCCGGAATATATATTTCAAGTTTTTCCTCTTTCTTAACAGAATCGGCAGCCAGCAATTTATCGTAAGCCCCCAAGCGTGCTTTGTTTTTCTGATGCTTGGCTTTAGGAGTCATTTTCACCCATTCAAGTTCGCGCTTCAAAGTTTTCAGACGTTTGCCTTCAGTTTTGCCTTCTTGCTCCATACGTTTTGATTTCTGCTCCAACCACGATGAATAATTCCCTTTCCAAGGAATGCCTTCACCGCGATCCAATTCAAGGATCCAACCCGCCACGTTGTCGAGGAAATACCTGTCGTGAGTGATGGCGATAACAGTTCCCGGATACTGTCTCAAATGCTGTTCCAACCACTGAACCGATTCAGCATCCAAATGGTTGGTAGGTTCATCAAGAAGTAAAATATCAGGTTGTTTGAGCAACAATCTGCAAAGAGCGACGCGGCGAAGTTCGCCACCGGATAAATTCTTAATCGGAGCGTCGCCGGGAGGGCAGCGCAAAGCGTCCATAGCACGTTCTAATTTATTATCGAGATTCCAAGCGTCCGCTTTGTCGAGTTGATCTGTCAGAACGCCTTGGCGTTCGATAACCTTATTCATTTCTTCATCTGACATTTCCTCGGCGAACTTTGCGCTGATATCTTCATATTCCTGCAATAAATCCACAGTTTCCTGCACACCTTGCTGAACGATATCTATGACAGTCATAGTTTCATCGAGGATCGGTTCTTGAGGCAGATGCCCTACAGAATATCCCGGAGAAAAAACGACTTTGCCGATATATTGATCGTCGAGTCCGGCGATAATATTCAGTACAGTTGATTTACCCGATCCGTTAAGTCCGATGATTCCAATTTTTGCACCGTAGAAGAAAGACAAATAGATATCTTTGAGCACCTGTTTCGAAGGCGGATATATCTTACTGACATTGACCATCGAAAAAATAATTTTTTTATCGTCTGCCACAAGTAACCTCTATTTAATATTTATTAATTTTTTCAGAATTAGTCGAATACAAAAATATCACTTTTTTGAACTTGTTCAAAGTATTTAGATAAAAGATATTCGAGAATCGGATATGTAGATCAGATGAATAACTACGGTGATTGGCATAAACCCAATACACTGTAGTTAACAGTATTGCAAAGAAAAAATAATTTCCTGTTTTGCTTGTGTTATCCTTTGATGACAGCCAAAGGAGTGAGCTCAGTTACAACAGAGACCAAATCTCTCTGGAGGTCCATCACTTCTTCTATGTTCTTATATGCTTCGGGAGCTTCATCAAGATCTTTTTTTGTTTTTATCGAATGAATGATGCCTTGTTTATCCAGCCCGGCAATTACAGAATCCAAATCTAAATTTCTTTGGGCCTGTTTGCGTCCCATAATTCGCCCTGCTCCGTGAGAACAAGAATTGAAACTTTCTTTGTTGCCTTTGCCTTCAACAATATAACTTTTTGCACCCTGCGATCCGGGGATAATGCCGATCAGACCATCAGTTGCTTTAGTCGCTCCTTTGCGGTGAACCATTACATTTCTGCCGTAATGTTTTTCAAGTGCTGCAAAATTATGAGCGATATTGATCATATCTCCGAATTCAATATTTTCAAATTCTTCTGCAAAAACGTTCTGCAAATGCTTCATAATCAGAGTGCGATTAGCCAGTGCGAATTCTACACAATAATTCATTTCAGCCATATAATTTTGACCGTCGAGAGTGTCAAGAGGCAAGAAAGAGAGCTGCTTTTTCTTTGCCACGGTGCTTTCCCATTCATCTCTTTTGGCTTCGGCAAGGTCATTGTAATATTCAGCTACTTTCAATCCGAGATTCCTGCTGCCCGAATGAATCATCAACCAAATAAAACCGGACGAAGACTTCTGAACTTCGATAAAATGATTTCCGCCGCCGAGAGTTCCGATTTGAGTAAGAGCGTTCTGATATTCTTGAGATACAATTTGCAGTTTGCTGATATCTGCTTGCGGCATCAATGATTCGTCTTGTGGTACTTCATGATGAGAGAATCCAAGCGGAACCCGCTTGCGAATTTTATCAAGAATTCTTTTAAGTTTCTCTGTGTCAACATCGTCTGCTTTTACGGATGTTTGAATTGCGCACATACCGCATCCGATATCAACCCCGACAGCATTAGGTACTACTACTTCGGTTGTCGCCATCACACCGCCGATAGGCATTCCGTAGCCCTGATGAGCATCCGGCATAATTGCTATATGTTTGAATGCGAAGGGATAGTTTGCAAGATTATAGACCTGTTCCATAGCTGAGTTTTCAATGTCGTCAGCCCAAATATTTATAGGGATTCGTTCGTTTTGCAATTTTTCTAACATTTGTGCCGTTCCTGATTTTTACTAACTGTCATTCGTGAGTTTTGCCGACGAATGACCGGGGATAATAATATAAATCATGCATACTGTTAATGAATATCTTATACAAAAATTTATAAATGAAATTTTGAATAATAAACCGAATTTATTACTATTTTTGTATATGTTGATTGAATAAGTATTATGGAGATTTTTCAATGATAACTTTAAATATAAATGTCGACCATGTAGCCACTTTGAGAAATGCGCGAGGTGGTTTTGAACCTGATCCCGTAACAGCGGCAGTCAATGCCGAATTGGCAGGAGCAACCGGCATAGTTGCCCATTTGCGTGAGGACAGACGCCACATGAAAGACCGTGACATCAGAATCCTCCGCGAAGTGATTCAAACCAAGCTCGATCTCGAAATGGCCGCTAATGAAGAAATCATCGCTATTGCTCTGGATATAGTTCCGGAGCTCGTTACAATTGTTCCGGAAAACCGCAAAGAATTGACTACTGAAGGCGGATTGAATCTTCTTGCGAATATTGATAAATATCGTAAACTCAGCGATCGAATGCACGAGAAAGATATTGAAGTCAGTTTCTTTATTGAGCCGGACGAAGCAATGATCGAAGCTGCGCTTGAATGCGACGCGGATATGGTTGAGTTCCATACCGGCATTTATGCTAACGCAAAGCATGAAGGAGATATGACTCAGGAACTCGCGAGAATGATCGGAGCTTGTTCCTCAGCATTTGAAAACGGTTTAAAAATCGCTGCCGGACACGGGCTTAATTACAGCAATGTCCAAGCGATAAGCATGATTCCGGAGATTGACGAACTGAGTATAGGGCATTCCGTAATGGCACGTGCCATTCACGTTGGAATCAGTCAAGCGGTAAGAGAAATGCACACATTGATTATGAATGCGTCGATGCAGGCAAAACTCGGAAGATAGTCGATTTTTGTTGTTCTGCGAGTTGTTGTTATTAAATAAATTCATCCGATGACATTTTGAGAATATTCAAAGTCATCAGATGAATAAAACGGAAAATTATTTACCGAAGAAATTTGGCATGTCTTTCGGCATCTCTTGCTTTTCAATTTTAATACCGGAAGGAATTTTAAATTTTGAAGCTGAGACCGAACCCGTTGAAATTTTCGTTGCTTCGATTTTAATTGTCATTCCCATGATTGACATTTCCGATTTCAAAGGAATATTATGCCATACCCAAGATTTAATCGGGGGGGTTGTAGCTTCCCAGATTTCGCATGTCTTGCCAAGCACAGTGCCTGTTCCTGTTTTTCTGCCTCCCATTTTTTCCCACATTTCTTCAGCGAGTTTTTGTCTGTCCTTCTTGCTGCCTACTGCTTTGTTTTGATATTCTTCAATATCATCCCAACTCATTTTTGTACCGGTCTTTTTATCCAGATCAATAGAATAGAAGAAGTTATTCACAAAAAGGTCCAATGTCTTGCTCTCGCTGCTGAAGCCGAAAACGGTTGTTTTTAATGTAGAATATTCAGCTCTTTTACTTCCGTAATTGTCGAAATAGACTGTGGATGTACCTTTGGTAGTACCGGAATATTTATATTCGACAGTACCCGATTTTTCAAAATAAACAAATCCCTGTTTTGCTTGAGAAACTAAAGTCCCGGAAAATAGAACTAATGCAAATAGAATTACAAATCCCGACCTGATAATTTTCTTCATTTTAGACTCCGTATAGCTATGTTAATAATTAATTATTCGTGAATATCTCTTAACTGAACAAAGCTAATAAATTATGAGTTAATAATCAATCAGAATAATTTCTGTTTCACCGAGAATTACATGATAATTTATTTAATATAAAACCGACAACTCCTATTTGAGAGGAGTTAATAGACATTCAATA
>JAQIDA010000358.1 GCA_027858275.1 Candidatus Kapaibacterium sp.
GTAATATTGATAAATTAGTAATTTTCAACTAAACGAATGGTCGCTTTATTAGGCGCGAGCCATTGTCTTAATATTTATGAAAGTTTAGTTTTCTTTTTTGCTACTCTTTAAGTAGTTAATAATTCAGCACTTAAGCTGTTTTTTTCATCCCGGATATCCGGATTTTTCTGCCAAAGCCAACAAATCTTTTAGATTATATGGCACTATACGAAGTTAAATATACACAATGATATAAAAATGAGCAAGAAATTGTATCTCAATCAATCATATATCTGAAGAAAATATCTTGCCATACCAGTCTATGTCGTTGGATTTATTGGTTTTATGTTTATTCCGCTATATTTTCAATAAATCATATCTTCTTCCTAATCTATAATGACACATTAAACCGAAAAAGGTCTCAATAGATCCCCGTCAGAAACATATAAACCGTTTTAGCATAAAAATTAAAGGATAATATTCTAAGAATTTAACTACTAAATATAGGTTTAGATGACAAAGAAAACGGCATCAGAAACAATCTTAAGATAGATCAAGCCTGAAACGATTTTGTTTCTGATTTTGAAATCAATTAATTTTGAGGGGATAGATGTCAATTTCCATTCAAATTCTCAATTATTCAGGCATGTGAAATAATCCAATTTATAATCCACATATAATCCACACTATTATTCGGAGAATATTCATAAGTAGATGAATACAGGGTAAAATGGCGGTAGTTCGAATCCAATCCGGCGTACTAAACAAGTGAAAGAAACACTCAAAAACAATACAAAAAAGCCCGTGAACACTATTGTTTACGGGCTTTTCTCGTATAAAAAATAAATAAGTATGGATTTGTGATCCTCGTATTGTTGGTATCTGTTATTCAATTTCTACTAATCCTATTCCTTAGCTTTATCGACGTTATTGATGATATATTTGCGTATTAGCAGGGGAGTTTATGATATAACTAGCAAACCTCCGGGTACTTTTTATTTAAGTCATTACTGCTAAGGCTGTCATTTTTCGAGTGACATGGTATGCAGGTTTCGGTTTTATGTTTTTTTAATCCAATGGATGATATCAAACTTATAATTTAACAAACAATTTGCTTCCGTTCGTTGAATTTAAATAGTAGACTCCGGCACTCAACTCTTGTATATTAATTTCATCAGCATCTTTGACAAACCCTCGCCAAATCTCTTTGCCTGACAAATCAGTAATCGTACATTCTGAATTTATACCGTGAGTTGTCAACAGATTGTTAACCGGATTGGGATAGATTTGAATTTTATCAACTTGGGTTCCCGGATAATCTTCTATATCAGACGGCTCGCATCCGGCTATTTCAAGGGCTTTTTCGAGTATTTCGTCTATTCCTTGTCTGATCCCGGCTGAAGTTGGATACATCATAATATCAGGAACGATACCAATTCGCTGGGTCGGATTTCCGTTCGGATAATAAGTGCCGATAGAAGTATATCCGACGCTAAATTCTTGGCTGATATAAAATCTTGAGATATTTCCGTCCGCACCTGCCGTCAGGCTTCCTAAAACAACAGCTCCGGGAAATGCCCTCAGCCCCATGCAAGTATATTCTGCGTGACTTTGGGTATTTGCGTTGCATAGTATTATCACATTTCCTTTATATGATACAGGGTTATTATCTCGACCTATTTCTTGTGCACCGCTCCAACTGAATGTACCCGGATAATTCATATTGGGAAATGTAAATCTGACAAATTCTGTCAGGTCGGGAAACAATATTGTTCCGATATTGTAAATAGTACCGTTTGGATAATTCCTCACATCAAATATTATGGCTTTGGTCTTGTATAAGTCATTATACATGATATTCACATCACCCGGATCTAAAATTCCCATATTGACGTACCCGACATTGCAATCCCATTTTTTCCATTTTACGTTTATGAGAGAATCATTGACATAATAATCGCTGAAAAAATCTCCATATCTTTCTTTGCGTTCAGCAGATAATGTTTGAGTCTTGCCGAGGCTGTCACTGACTTCAACTACCATAGCTGTGCCGCTGTCTCCCAGTACAATCCGCCTTACAAAATCCCTTTTGAATACGTCAGGATTCCCGGATGATATATATGGACGAAGGCTGTCCTCCCATTTTTTCATATCCATTCCGTCGATTGATAATAAGACATCTCCCTTTGAGACTTCGGGGTAGTCGGATTTCAAAATCACATATTCATTTTCTGTGCTTCCTATTATCAGTCGTGGTTTGAAATTGTCTGCCATGATGAATGTTTCAGAGCTGTAGGTCAGGCCTTCTACGTGTGCGTCACAGAGGCGGGAACTGATTTTCTTGATAGCCATATAGAATGAATGATAGTCTTCCGAAACAACCATTTCTTCCGCAAAATCGTAAAGTGTGCTGTCCCAAGGGACATCCAAAATATCATTGTATGGATTGTAATAATTAATAATATTCCAATACCTGAACAAAATGGACGCCCTGGTGCTTTCATCCGGAAAGTTCTCAAATAAATTATCATCTATTATAGGATCATCATGAGGGAATGCCAACCAACCGTAGCCGCTGCCTGTATTATCCTTAGCGTAACAATTCGAAGACGGTCTAAAATTGTCTTTAATGACATTTAATTCGGTCCTCAGATTCTCACTAATTATCGGATCGTCAAACCACTCATGATTGAGATTTATTCTCAGTTTTGGATCCAAATCTTCAGGCGGTTCCGTGGTTGCGATTGACATGGGACCGGCAGCTTCGAGCATTGTAATTAGTGCGTTATTGAAATCTTCAGTAGTCTCCGCATCCACAATCAAAGGATATGTCGCTGCCAGGACGCTGTCCCAATTTACTTTGCAGTTTGATACTTCGGAATGATAGTATTTGACATAGCCCCACACTTTACAACTGTAATAGAGCTTATCCTGAAAACTCGGACTCTGCCCGTATGATTTGGAAAAAAGGGCAAAAAGTGCTATAAGAAGAATTATTTTTTTCATTGTTTTTCTCATGTTTAGTGTTTGGACAGATCCTTTTGAACTAACTGACTAAATTCCTCCCACAGGAACGACCGGAATGCCATTGACCAAGAGCCGTTCACTGAGCGGAGTCGAAGTGTCTTCATGTTTTTTCCGTGTACTACTCTGCTTACCGAAAGACAGCAAAGACACTTCGACTCCGCTCAGTGAACGATTGTATCATTATGTCAACTGCATAAGTGTCGATCCCTACAACCGGGCATCATAATTATCTCACTACAACAAATTTCTTCGTTTCACTGAAATCATTTGATTGAACAGTCAGATAATATACTCCCTGCGAAAGATTGTTTGTATTATAATTTATGCTGTGATTGCCCGGCTCCTGAAATTGATTGTTGTTTATTCTTGCTATCTCAATTCCTAATGAATTGGTCAATGTAAATGATACTGTACCGGGTTTTGTTGTCACATAACTTATTGCAATGGAACCGGATGTGGGGTTTGGCGAGCAATTCAAAGAGAATGACGCCGAGCCCGTAGACGTCGGTCGCATAAGTCACTTTCTCTCCGCGAATCTGCTCAGGGCTCGCGTAGTCGACCGTCATC
>JAQIDA010000276.1 GCA_027858275.1 Candidatus Kapaibacterium sp.
GTCATAATGCTGACCGGTATGCACGATCAGATGCTCAAATTCAGGTTTATATTTTTTGAAAGCTCTGTGAATCGGCGCGACCTTCATGAAGTTCGGTCTTGCACCGACTATTGAAACGACTCTTTTCATTTATTTTTCTCTTTTAGATACTTGTAGTTATCATTTATATATTTTAATAATTTAGTGGGTTTTATAAATCTATTTTCACCCATACTGTTCATTATAATAATCCAGATAGGCACCCGATCTGACGCGATTGCCCCACTCCAAATTATCAAGATACCATTTTACTGTTTCTTCGAGTCCGGCTTCAAATTCTTTGAGAGGTTCCCAACAAAGTTCTTTCATGATTTTTGACGAATCAATCGCATAGCGGCGATCATGTCCGGGTCTGTCTTTGACATACTCGATTAATGATTCGGATTTATCTAATATTCTCAGAATTCCTTTTACTATTTCGATATTTGTTCTCTCGGAATTACCGCCGAGATTATATACTTCTCCGACACGTCCGTTTGAAAACACCGACCATATCCCGCGGCAATGATCTTCAACGTGAATCCAGTCTCGGACGTTCAAACCGTCGCCGTAGACGGGAAGCTTTTTGTCTTCGTAAGCATTCATAATCATCAGAGGAATCAATTTTTCCGGGAATTGATACGCGCCGTAGTTGTTTGAGCATCTTGTGATCAGCGCCGGGAGTCCAAATGTATTCACATAGGCCATAACAAGATGATCGGCAGAGGCTTTTGATGCTGAATAGGGAGAATTAGGCTGAATATTCGTTTCTTCAGTGAACAGCCCTGTTTTGCCGAGCGAGCCATATACTTCATCAGTTGAAACCTGTAGGAATCGCTTAATTTTCAAATTCTTAGCGGCTTCTAATAAAACCATTGTTCCCATTACATTAGTATCAATGAAAGGGCGAGCGTCCAGAACGGAACGATCTACATGCGATTCGGCGGCGAAATTTATTATTCCGCTTATCTCATATTTTTTGCATACTTCACGGACATCTTCAGAGTCCTGAATTGCTCCCTGCACAAATGTATATCTCGGATCATCTTCAATATCGCTGAGATTCTCAGGATTACCTGCATAAGTCAATGCGTCGTAATTGATTATCTCGCAATCACTGTTTTTCAACAGATACTTTATAAAATTGCTGCCGATGAAACCGGCGCCGCCTGTTACTAAGAGTTTTTCAGTCATCTGTGTATTATTCCTAATTATTTGCTCTTTTTACCAACTACGCAAATTAACCAATGATTTGATCCAATCCAAAAGATCAATTTTTTGATTGTCCCGGTTCAACATCGGGGAACGGCTCTCTGCCGCTTAATTTTAGAATAGTTGCCGCTATGCTCGGCAGAGTATCGGAAAACGCGCTGACATAAGTGTCGGCTTTTATGTCGTCTGCGAGATAGGGATTACCGAAGAAAATAGCTATCACAGGCTTACCCATTGCAAGGCGTTCCGCCGCGCGCAACATTTCTTCCGTGGCTCCGATCGATCCTTTGTATGCTTTGGCCTTATAGAAAAAAGCGAGGATAACAATTTGAGCATCCTTTGTACCCTCATTCAGAGCGTATACATCGGCTTCGTTTATTTTTTCGTCGACAAAGGCAAAATCGCAGTTATTTTCAATTGCCTGTGCGAATATCTTGAAAAACATTGATGCTTTGTTCATATTTTCTGTCTGCTGAACTCCGTCCTGCAAGAAAGCGAATCCTGCTATCTGAAGGTCTCCTCTGATCGGTATCAGTGTTTTCTTACCTACTATTTCAATTGCTTTTTCGGCAGTAATCAGAGCCAGTTTTTCATGATGTTCGTATTTCACATCGCTTCGGGAAATGCTGTTTGGATTATGTCCGATAGCGCTACACCATTTTTTCTCGCGTATAATTCTTCTTACGGAATCAACTAATCTTTGTCTGAACTCAGTATCGGTATCTGCTCTATTTATCAATGCTTTAATTGCTTCTTTAGGATTGTCGGGCATTAAGGCTATATCGGCACCGGCTTCAATCGCAAGCAGAGTCGCGTCGCCTGAAGAATACTTGTCTGATATTGCTTTCATCTCAAGCGCGTCCGTAACGATAAGTCCTTTAAAATTTAATTCGTTGCGCAATATCTCAGTTGTTATTTTATACGACAGAGAAGCTGGCAAACCGGTTGAATCAAGTGAGGGAACTGACAAATGCCCGGTCATGATTGATCTCACATCGTTTTCGACGGCATATATGAATGGTTTCAGCTCATTTTCTCTAATTTCTTTTTTGCTTCGATTTAGTACCGGCAGCTCCAAGTGAGAATCAACGCTTGTATCGCCGTGTCCGGGAAAATGCTTTGCGCAGGAAAGCACTTTTTTATCCTGTGTTCCTTTGATGAAAGCAAAGCTGTGCTTGATTACATCGTCGGAATTCTCTCCAAAGGCACGAATATTTATTATCGGATTTTCAGGATTTGAATTAATATCACAAACAGGAGCGAGGTTCCAATGAATGCCGAGAGAGCGTGTCTCAATCGCGATTGCCTGAGCAGAAGTATAAGTAAACTCAGTGCTTTCATTCTGTCCCATTGCCATGACGTGCGGAAATTCTGTGCCGCCGGTCAAGCGCATCGGCAAGCCATGCTCGAAGTCCGCGCTGAATATCAGCGGGATTGTAGCTAAGGCCTGCAATTCAGTAGTCAAGCTGTCAGTTTCCGCCGTTGATCCTTTGAATACGCAAAAACCTCCGATACCGAGTTTTACTAATTCATTGATATTCTCTTTGTATTCTTCATCAGTGTAATATGATTCCGCGGAAACCCTCGCCATTATACATTGTCCGGCAAGTTCGCTGTTGGTGAATTTTTCTATACTTTTCATTGTTGCTTTTTATGTGATGTGATATTATTTATCTATATTATATTGCAATGCTTTACATGTTTCTATTTCACAAGTCAAACGACTCGTAATCTTTGATTATTTTCTTTAGACTATCCGGGATGGGATCGGGTTTATTTGTTTTCATATCGAGATAGACCAAAACAGCGTAACCGGTCGCGATAATTCTGTTGTCAGCGCCTAAAGCAATATTCTCAAACTCAATAGATGTTCTGTTTATTTTACAAATTCGGGTCAGAACTCGATATTCATCATTGAAACGCAAAGGGCTGATATAATCCGCTTCGGCATGCGCGACAATTAGCGGTAAATGTGAAATATAAGTATCCGTATTTAAATCTATTCCGATTGTTTGGATATATTCCGTTCTTGCTCGCTCAAACCAATAGAAATAGCGGACATTGTGAACCACTCCGAAAGAATCCACTTCGTAAAATTCTACTTTGCCGCTTGTTTCTGCTTTGAAGAACTTGATTTTATCAAGTATTCGAGCCTGTCTTTCATTGGATTTATTTTTCAATCATCGCCCCGTTGTACTGGTTAGGAAAAACTTGTTTATAGTTATTGTGGGACAGATTTTGAGTGTTTTTATTGTTTGGAATTGTGTGTAGCGTTATAAGAGTAAGATATCTATTAACGACAATTGGCAATGATTTCATACGCCCTGAAAGGGCAACTCAATTTAGCCCGGGGCATCGCCCCGGGTCAAAACAACACATATCCTGCGCCCTGAAAGGGCAGCTTAATCTTCAGTCGCATATAATTCAATTTTAAGCCGCCCTTTCAGGGCGACAGGACTTGTTAGTTAATTACCCGGGGCGATATATTAAATTGGGCTTTCAGCCCGCCGGACTCTGTTTGTAAAAAATCGGAAAACTAAGAATTGAAAATTTTGGATTTATCTACGCCGGGCGACCACACAGAGTTCGCCCCTACATTCGGGAAAAGACATTTCTACAGGGCTTTGTGGGCTGTGAGAAATTCTACGCTAATTTAGCGAATATATCTTTTACAATTCCTGCGGCTTTAATTGTGTCGACTGTAGATATTTGATGATAGAAGACCGCTCTTATAGTATTGATACCAAAGGGAATAATCATTACTCCGGCAGCCATACATTCATCATAAATTTGCTGAGTATCGAATTTGTCCGAATGGCGGAAGATTACGATATTTGTATCAACTGCCTTGGGATCGATACCTATGTATTCCGATTCAGAAAGAAGTTCGGCAAATTTTACAGCATTTTCGTGATCGAGTTTTAAGATATTGAAGTTGTTTTTCAGTGCGTACAATGCTCCGGAAGCAATAATTCCGGCTTGACGCATAGCACCGCCCAATACTTTTCTTCGTCTGAGAGCCTTCGCAATCAATTCTTTTGAACCGACCACGCAAGAGCCTACGGGCGCGCCGAGACCATTTGAGAAACAAACTGAAAGAGTGTCGAATTCAACGGCGTATTCTGCAGGGCTAATTCCTGTCACAGCAGCGGCGTTCCACAATCTGGCACCGTCACAATGGAGGTTGATGCCATGTTCGCGCGCTAAAGCTCCGACTTCTTTTATATAATCTAATGACAAAATTGAGCCTGCGTGTCGGTTGTGAGTATTTTCAAGACATATCAGCGCGGTTTTAGGAGCATGAATATTGTCAGGTCGGATGCTGTCTTTGATCTTCTGCAGCGGTATCTCGCCTTTTTCAGATTCCAAAGTGCGCAATTGAACTCCGGACAACAACGCGGGGCCTCCGGCTTCATATTGGAAAATGTGAGCTTCGGTTTCAACTATAACTTCATCGCCGATATTTGTCTGAATTCCAATCGATATTTGGTTGCCCATTGTACCTGACGGCACATACAGAGCTGCTTCCTTTCCGAGCAGATCAGCAACGTATTCCTGCAGTCCGTTGACAGTCGGATCTTCGCCGAAAACATCGTCGCCTACGGGTGCTGACGCCATTACTTTTCGCATTTCATAGTCGGGAATTGTGAATGTATCTGAGCGTAAATCAATCATTTTATTGTCCTTAGTTTGATGTTTTAGTTTCTTGTATAGCAGCAGATATCAATGAATCAACAATTGCACTGCTGTCTCGTTGTGTAAATGTGACGGAAGTATTTATTGATTTTGTGTATATCTTCTTTGGGGGTTTTCGCATCAGATTTCGTGCGCTGATACCTGACCTCGGAACGATTAACTGAGATTGAAACAGAGTATCAACAATGTAACCGTCATCAGTGTAGTCTCCAGAAAAAGATGTGTAAATATATCCGTCCGGTATGTTTATCAATTTATATTCTGCATTTTCCAAGTGGAAATAGTTCCTGCGAATCACTTCTGTCATTTTTTCGTCGAGAATAACGGAATCCGCTCTGTTGAAAAAATGAATGACTGCTATCAGGCTCATTGCATCTTCCGTTGTGTCTTTATCATACTCTTCATCAAACATCCTTTGCCCGAACTCATACATTTCCAAAGAATCATAATTCCCGGTTTCCACAAAAGCAAACAGCATAACCCCTTGATCGTTAGTATCAAGGAATTTCTCGTAGACAACAAGACCGGGATCGTATTTTACAGAGAAAAACAAGAGATAAACCATTCCAATTAACGCAATTGAAAAGAAGACAACTAAAGCTTTCTGACTTGTGTTTTTACTCAATGTTTTCTCAAGATATTTATCAAAAAGTCATTACTACAGCAGGAATTACATAAACGGATCATTTAAGTGTTTTTCCGCAATTATCGCTCCGAGCCACATAACAGCACCGAATGATGCAGGTATCGAGAAATTGTCATCTGTTTTTAAATAATGAGACGCTGCTTCGACTATTCCCGCAACTATTGAAGCTATTATGCCGACTACATAAAAAGTCCAAACCTGTGAATAAACTGAACCAATTATTCCCACTACAATTATCGCCGAAATGATAAACGCTGCCGTTCCTTCGACACTTTTATCGAAAAATGGATGCATTCCGATTCTCCTGCCGACAAGAGCCGCCGCGACATCGGAAATAATCAACACTGTGAAAGCGTTGATAAATATCAGCTTAGGAAATATTAACACAAAAATACATGCTGATATCATTACCCATGAGGCACCGTTTAACAGGTTCGCCTTGTGTTCGTGCGGGCGCAACATTTTACCAAAAAGTCTAAGTACAAATTTCTTAATTCCGGGTATTTGCTTGCTTGCAACGTCCATAATAATAATAAAGAGTGTGACCGGTATAAGAATTTTCAGCAACAATCGTTTATCATAAAAGTAATAAAAAATCGGAATTGACAATGACAAGATATGAATTGTTTTCCGCAATAATTCTTGTGTATAAGAAATTTCGTTTTTATCAGGCATGATACTTTTTCAAATTGATTGTTTCTAAAATATGAATATAACTAAAGTCAAGGCATTTGCCAAGATTAACCTTGGATTACAAATTTTGGGCACACGTCCGGACGGCTTTCATGAAATAAATACGATATTTGTGAGAACAAGTTTCTACGACGAACTGTCATTCAAGCTAAGTGATTCATTATCAGTTAGATGTTCTGTTGATCTCGGCATTCCGCAGGAGAGCAATCTGGTATATAAGGCCGCGGATTTGCTTAGAAATCACGTTAATAATTCTTCTCTCGGAGCTGATATTTTTATTTCAAAGAACATTCCCTCGGGTGCAGGCTTAGGCGGAGGAAGTTCTGACGCCGCCTCCACTTTGCTGACTCTGCGTAAATTATGGAACGTAAAAATCAGTGACAAAGAACTTTCTAAGATTGCTTTGAGTCTCGGTTCAGATGTTCCATACTTTCTTCAATCCGGAGCAGCAATCGGTCTCGGACAAGGTGAAAAACTGGAATATTTTGACTACGCTCTCCCCTATACAACAGTTCTCATATTTCCCGGTATTCATGTATCTACGGCGAAGGCTTATCAATCTCTAAACAGAGAAAACAAAGATTATCCGCTTATTGATTTTCGGGATATTCTGTTAAAATCTATTTGTAACAATAAATTTCTTGAAAATGGTATCATCAATGATTTTGAGGCGGCTGTTTTTAATTCTCATCCTGAATTAGCGGCAATCAAGCATCAATTATATGCCGACGGAGCTATTCTTTCATTGATGAGTGGCAGCGGTTCGACTATTTTTGGATTGTTTGAAGATCGATCGGCAGCGGTTGCGGCAACAAAATCTTTAAATGAATATGACTCGTTTATTGGTTGATGCAATAGTGAAATGAAATTAATTATAATCCTTTTATTTCTCATATTTTTACACGTTATTGGATGTTTAGTTTTCGGTTGATTTGTTGAATCAAGATAGGTGTTAACGGAAATATGAATATACTCCTCGCATCAGCAGAATTGGCTCCTTTGGCTAAAGCCGGCGGAATGGCGGATGTGGCTGCTTACCTGCCGGAAGAATGGCAGAAGTCAGGACACAAAGCAATCGTAATTCTCCCGAAATACTATGATATTGACATCCATTCCTACGGATTCAGACCTACTCACCTTGTGCTAAACGTCCCTATGGGAGATTGGACAGAGCATGGTTCTTTGTGGCAGGGAACAATTCCCGGGACTGATGTTCCTGTTTATCTCATCGAAAATGATGATTATTTTACACGTCACGGTATATACGGAGACCCAAAAGAATTTGAGGATAATGACAAGCGTTTTATATTTTTCTGCCGGGCGATATTTGAGGCAGCAAAAGCATTGAATTTCAAGCCTGATATCATCCACGCTCACGATTATCATACTGCTTTCACGATGCCTATGCTCAGGTCTTGGTACAAGAACGATCCTTTCTTTGCTGATACTGCCGGAGTTTATACTATTCATAATTTGGCGTATCAGGGATGGTTCAAACCCGAAAAAGCTATGGAATATTCATCTTTCGGTATGGAAGAATTTTATGCCGGGTCATGGTTTGAGCACAGAGGAACAGTCAACGCCATGAAAATCGGAATAATGTTTGCCGACAAAATTACGACTGTCAGTCCTACTTATGCGGGTGAAATCCGTACTTCATACTTCAGTGAAGGAATGCAGGATGTTTTAAATCAACGCGGAAGCGATCTGATCGGTATTCTTAACGGTGTGGATTACGATACTTGGAATCCTGAAAAAGATGATTTTTTATATTCGAAATATTCCCCTGATTATATTCAGGGAAAACTTGAGAACAAACGAAAATTTTTAGAGGGACACGGACTCAATGAAAGTGACAATCTTGATCTGCCGCTTGTGGGCATTGTCTCAAGGCTGACAGAACAAAAGGGCATTGATATATTGATGCACAAACTCGAGGCATTTATCGCCGAGAATAAAATACGATTTGTGCTGCTGGGTAACGGTGATACTATGTATGAGGATTATTTCCGCTATCTGCGATGGAAATATCCCGGCAGAGCCTTGGTTCACCTTGGATATAATACTGAATTATCGCACAGAATCATCGCCTGTTCGGACTTTTTCCTGCTTCCGTCCCGATTTGAGCCTTGCGGTCTTACACAGATGTACGCGCTTAAGTACGGCACAATCCCGATTGTCCGACGCACGGGCGGCCTTGCCGATACTGTCAGAGAATATCGCTCTGACGCACAAACCGGAAACGGCTTCGATTTTATTAATTATAATGCCAACGATATGGCTTACGCCATCAATCGTGCGCTCGGGATTTACAACAAAGCTCCGCATTGGGATCAGATCAGGCTGAATGCTATGAGTGAGGATTATTCAGCGGCTCGGTCAGCAGCTGAGTATTTGAAGGTGTTTGCTTGGGCCTTGGAGGAGAAGTAAAAGTCATTCCTCGCAAGAGAACTCAGCGCCGCATTTCTTGCATTTACCTACTGTTTTTGAACTTGAAGCAGGTATGAATAAAGCAAGACTGACAAGCACTCTTAATTTGGCGAAAAACCCCTTGTATGATCTATAGTCATAAATTATATCCGTCGAACCGCATCTTCTGCACATAATTTCGTCGCCGTTGCTGTCAGTCAATTTTGCAGCGTCATAATCTTTGATTATTTCCAAAGCCAAATCTAAATCAGTTTCTGCTATTTGCAATTTTACTCCGCCGAACATATTATTCATGGTCATCGGATACATTGATGACATGTTTTCATCAAAGACAAAGCTCTCAATGCCTTCTGTTTCGAGAATTGTCTTTAGAATATGAGCATCAACAGAGTTAGTGAAAGTTTTTATTGTAATTAGTTTCATTAGTCTAATTCTTATGTTTGAACAGTCGTAGTTGATCGTTATCGGAAGTTATAGTTTTTAGGGAAGACTTCCAAAAATTACAAGCGTGTATTTACTATTTCGCTTACCTCTTCGGCTCTGTCCACAATCATAAAATGTTCTCCTCCTTGAATCAATACCGTGTCAGCGTCTTTTGACGGAGGCATGATTTTATCTTTAGTACCGCTTATGTTCAAACAATTCTTGAGTCTTTCCTCATTTCCCCAATTTAATAATTCTCCGACAGCCCATTTAGCGAACTTCAAATCGAGATCATCAAGAATACTCTTCAATAATTCTCTGTTATCAGTTCCAAAAACGAATCCGGCGATTCCTATCGGCAAATTAAAAAGATTTTCAGGAATTATTCGTGTCAGCTTGCTTTTGCCGAGAAGTCTATATAAACTTCGTAAATCAGTTTTGGTTTCTGCTGAGGAGATCAGAACCGTTAATTTTGGGTTCAATATTTTACTAATCTCGGTCGCAATCAGACCGCCGAAACTCAATCCCATAATCGTAAATTCTTCTTCTTGGTTTATGCTCTCTGCCATTCGTAGGGCATAATCCGCAATGCTTTCGCCGGCTTTTCGTTCGATCCAATCTATCGGAACTATTTCGCCTTTTAGATTCAAGTATTTGAATACTCGTTTGTCTGCTCCGAGTCCGGAAATTGCGTATACTTTCATTGTTGGGTTTTGTGGTTGAACAATTTCTTTTTAGGGAATTTATGGGATTTTGGGCCGGGTCTAAATAGGATGATAATACTGTTTGCTAAAGCGTTTTACAACCCAGTTCCCAACCTCTTTTTCAAATTTAACAATATAATAGCCAAAATATTTTTTCACATACACATCAGCTTTTGTAAGCTCTGAATTCAGATTAATAGCGATATGCATTACTGATTGAATATATTCATATCCGCCATACCAGGGCTGAATTAATTGGATGCATTGTCTAAAAAATTGAACCCTTTGTTCAGTATCATTTTCTTCATTTGGAAACGGAGCAATATCTTCAAAGGGTTTATTTGGGTCCATAAAGTGTTTGATCGTGTTCGTCAGTGTTTCATTGCAATATATAACCTTGTTATTATTATATTCAACAGCCGGAGCAAAATCTAATATTTTGATTTTAGATAGAGTATAAATATAGGATGTTTTTCCGGGACTGTCCTGTCGCATACCATAGTATTGTGCCGGCTTTTTGGTTGTTGAATCCATTATTGCTATCCTAATATCATTTTGCAACAATAAATACATAACATTAGAAGACAATTCTTTATTCATGTTTTGAGTTAAGGTACTATCATGACCCGAGGTTAGACATTCTTTTAATTTCTCATTTTTAAAAAATAATTGAAAAATATCATATGCATCTCGTTCAATTTGGGTTTTCCTTTTTACAACTTCATCCGGAACGGGTTTGGATTCTGATGCCCATGCATTAAAAAAAATATCAAGCATAGCCTTAGAGTTATTCCGATATGCATATTCTAAATATGAATAAGATTTAATGGTTCTTAAATACTCTTCCTTGTTTTCAATCCTTAAACTATCTAAAATATGACTGTTAATTAAACCGAAATCGTAACTGTAATCTTTGGATGGTGTCGCCTCGATTGTTATAAATTTGTATGATTGAATCAGTTCACGAAAACGCAAATAGTGCTTTTGGTTTTCAGCATGATCTCTTGTTATTAGAGCAAATGTAATGAAATAATCCGATTC
>JAQIDA010000108.1 GCA_027858275.1 Candidatus Kapaibacterium sp.
GCTTACGTCTTTATCAAAGTTATTAGTTAATATAATCTCTCCTTCAACAGCTTGGTCTTCGAGAAATGCCATTGCCGGCTTTCCTTTCAATTCCATAGTGGTTTCAAAAGGAATAACAACGTCAGTACTTGCCCCGGAATAGATGTGAGTTCGGGATGGTTTTGTTATAAACGCGACAATATCATAATTACGATCATAAATGCTGAATTTTTCTCCGGGTTTGTACGCAAAAGTCTTCTCATAGAAATCTCCTTTAGCGTTCATTTTAATATCTTCGCCCCATTGGCCTGTTACAAGGTCTCTGAGTATGTTATTGTGAACAAAATTAGGATTATCTACGGGCCCTTCCTGATACCCGACAACTCCATTTTCTATCAATGCGACATTCAATAAACAGCCGGGTTCACAATTATCAGTGAAATAAGCTTCAATTTTGATTTCAATCGTTTCTCTGTCAATCCATTCTGAGCGGACTGCAATATTTACCGGGGAAATTTCTGCTGCAACTTCCGCAGCTGATAACTCCCAATACGTCGATCTCACAGCTATCCCGGTGCTGCCTGAAGGATCGTCGATATTGGGTGATCTCTCTCGATTGAATGAACCTCTCGGTGCATGACCATCCAATAAGTCTGCAATCCGAGTGCCGTATTGGGTTCTGAAGTCCGGCTGCCCTGACTTCGGAATTGCATCCTCTCCGTCATGGATATTGATTACTATAAATTGATCAGTATGTTTTTTGCGCAATTCTTCAATTATGTTATTTATATACGATACATTATAATTGTTCACAGCTGTGAAACTTTCAAGAACAATTGTCCTGTTCATAGGTTCTGTACTGACAATTGTTTGTGCATTCATCTGAAACGCAAAAGCAAAGGTCAATGATACGGTAAGAAGTATAAAGAGATGTTTCATGTGATATTCCCGCAAAATTATTAATATGAACTGCAGTATATATTGCCATAATAAACAATTATATGATAACATACAATTATTTATATCTTCATTATTAATGTTTGTTGATATTAAATCAATTAAATATAGCTAATATGTTCATAGGAACAGAACCGGACATCTGATCGCGACCCAATATTAAAAGATCGAATTTGAGCGAATTTCCGTTTATTCATGTTGCATCAATCGTCCGAGAAATTGTCTCGAATGGCTTCTATGATGCCAATTATTTCTTCGCGTTCTGTCATCTTCCTGTCAAATCGTTAAGTTTCTAAAATATATAATAATTAGAAAAACAAATGCCCCGCATATTTGGCATCAGATTATCTTGGAATGTGCTTGTTTTTACAAAATAAACCCAAAATAGCAGCTTTATTTCTCTTTCTTCAGATCATTCTTATATACTATTGTGCGATATGGGAACGGAATCTCTATGCCTTCTGCGTCGAAGCGTTCTTTCATAGATTTGTTTATATCGCAATGCATCTGAAATGCCAGTAACGGATCACCGGTCCAAGCATAAGCTTTGAGGTTGACGCTAAAATCTCCGAATGATAAAAGTCTTACGATTACCTGCGGGATTCCTTCGTCAATTTCTGTCTGAGTACGTACATCTATGCACAATTCATGTTTGACGCATTCCTCTTGGATAATCCTAATCGCCAGGTCGACATCACTGTCATAGCTTATACCGATCTCAATCCATCGACAAACTTTGCTTTCTTCGATACTGTCGTTCAAAATTGTTTCAGATCCGATAACAGTATTGGGAACTATTATACGCTTGTTCTCGAAGTTTTTGATTACGGTATGCCGAAGCGTGATATCCTCAACTATGCCGTACTGCAAAGATCCCACTTTGATCATATCACCCACTCTGAAAGGCTTTGATATAACAATAAAAATTCCGTTGATAATATTGGAAAACGCCTGCTGTGCGGCAAAACCAATAACAGCAACTAAAATTCCGGCACCTGCGAAGAGCGAAAACGCAATAGTTTGAAGTGGCGGAATCAATGAGACGATTGCGGCAAAAGAAAATCCCCAAAGTATTACAGCAGTCGCATTTTTAAAAAATTTATATCTGGTCGGATCTATCTTCAGCTTTTCCGAAGCTTTTGTAATATATTTATTAAACAGCCATGATATAATCCGCGTCATTATCACAGTGAATAATATGATAATAATAATCAGCACATAAGTTTTCCAATCAATATCTAAGTTGCTCAGGAAATCCATTTTTAGCTCCGTATTTTATCGTCCGTTACTTATGATTGCAATATACTAATTCATTATGACTTATCGAATTTTAAATTTAGTGATAGGTTGCTATGATACTCTGGAGTTTAAATAATGCCAATACTTTCTTCGCACGGGTTCATTTAATTGCTCTTCCTTTTCTTCATAGCTTCCTCAATTTCCTCAGGCTTCTTTATTGACCCGGCGCAGACGTCGCCTTCTTCAGTTCCTACAAGCCATTGTTTTAGAAATTCAATCCTTTGAGATACTAAATGCGACATAACAAGACAATGAATTAAAACACCAAAAAAAACGAGACACCTCGCAATGAAGCATCTCGTTTTTATATGTAGCCGGTCTACAAAATTATTTGATCATATCCGCTATTGCCTGTCCCATTTCCAAAGTAGTTGCCGAGCCGCTCATATCATAAGTGCAAACTTTGCCTTCTTTGATGACAGCTGCCGTAGCTGCTTCGAGTTTTTCAGCCAATCATAATAATAATATATTTTATTTTTAATTAATTACAAATATTTGCTCCAAATATTTCATTCTAAATTTGTGGAACATTCGTAATAATGTTATATTGGCAGTTTGCAAACGGAGTAAAGCTTGTATCCGAATGAACATTTCCGTACAAACAGTTTTTCAGCTAATTATTTAAAAGGAAGTTTGATGAAATCTATTATCTATATCAGCATTTCAGCATTATTGTTTCTTTTTTCTCTGTCAGAATCCTCAGCATCCGAACCCGATAGTTTTATTATTGAACTAAATAATGAAATCTCACTTTCGATCCCGTTAAACGAGGGTTTAAGCATAGAAAAATCTCCCGGACAATTTCCTATGTTCGAGATAAAGAATTCGGAAAACGATGAGTTTACTTTGTTGGTTTCTTTTATTCAGACAAGAAAAAATGATATAGGAAAAGGTATCCCGGGTTCAATAGTTAAAGCGGCTGAGAGTATGGAAGAGAGTGCCGTTGAAGAAGAATTGGAAATCATTAAATATGATGAAGGCACTATACCTATACATTATTTTGTTGCGACGGATAAGAACTCTAAGCCCGAAGATTACAAAAAATTACTTTCCGGTCAAACAGCTATTAAGAATGTGTTTATCAGTATAACATTGTTCTTTAATGATGATGATTTTGATTTAGAACCTCTGCTTTTGATGTTGAGCAAAATGAGCCTTGTCAATCTGAAAGCTCCCAAAGATGCCACTAAACTGTTTCTTACAATAGATGATTTTGAAGATAATGTTGTTATCACCGATGATCTCTTGGTTAAATCAATGCAGGTTAAAATATTATATGACAGTCATGAGATGTACGAGCAATTTTGCGGCAAAGTGATTCGAAAGGAGCATTTCGCTGTTGAATCCGGCGGTGAAAAAGGGTCCGTTATTATCATGGAATATGACGGCAATAATATGGATAAAGCCAAATCTTTTTTACCAAGTCTTTTATATGGTGATGGAGCCAAACCGTCAGCAGCACATCCGGAAGAGATTAAATTTGTCGGCAACTTTCTTATTATCTATTGCTTTGAACAGGACAGTATCTTGAAAGAGAAAGTAAAATCAGCTGTGTTGAAGAAGTTGGCTGAATAGATTCTGTGATCTACAAGCAGGCATGAATAAAAAACGGGATGTTCCTATAAGGAACATCCCGCAAACAGTCAAAATTTCAATAAAGACAAATTACAATTTATCGGCTATAGCCTGTCCCATATCTAAAGTGGTGGCTGAGCCGCCCATATCGTATGTGCGGACTTTGCCTTCTTTTATAACGGCGGCGGTCGCAGCTTCCAGTTTTTCTGCCATTTCCTTTTCGCCGAGCCATTCGAGCATCATTTTCGCGGCAAGGATTGTGGCAATTGGGTTAACTTTGTACATGCCCGTGTATTTCGGAGCTGATCCGTGTGAGGGTTCGAATACAGCGAGTTTTTCACCGATGTTTCCGGAGCAACCGAAGCCTAGTCCGCCGACCATCTGCGCGGCCAAATCTGAAATAATGTCGCCGTATAGATTCGGAGCGACAAGAACTTCATAATTATTCGGATTTTTGAGCATCCACATTGTCATTGCGTCGATGTTAGCGTCATCCATATAAATATCGGGATATTCTTTCGCGATTTCTTCCGCTATATCTAAGAATAGTCCGTCAGTGGCACGAACCACGTTGGCTTTGTGGACTACCGTTACTTTTTTGCGATTGTGTTTAACGGCATATTCGAAAGCGGCGCGAATGATTCTTTCGCTGCCGACGCGAGTATTGATTTTGCATGAAACAGCGTATTGATCATTGTCTAATTTGTGGAATCTGCCGAAGGGTTTGGATATTTCATTCAATACTTCTGATAATTTTTCGGGAACAGGATTGAACTCTACACCGCAGTACATGTCTTCCGTGTTTTCGCGGAATATGACGACATTAAAATCTTTTGTCAAATTCAGCGGGTTGCCTTCATAAGATTTGCAGGGACGCAAGCAGATATATAAGTCAAAAATTTGACGCATTCTTACTATTGGCGAGCGATAGATATGTCCTTTGCCCTGCAGTTCGGGGATGAGTTCTTTTTCGGTTACTTTCACCGGTTTGGAAGTGATCGCGCCGAACATTGCGGCGTCTGATTCGCCGAGCAAGTCGAGTGTTCTCTGCGGCAAAGCGTCTGCTTCTTTTTGCCAGAATTCCCAGCCAATATCGCCGTGAGTATATTCGGCGTTAAAATTCAATTTGTCCAAACATATTTTTGTAGCTTCGAGAACTTCGATGCCGACTCCGTCACCCGGGAGCCATGCTATTTTATATTCGCGATTTTCCATTTTCAATAGTCTCCTTTTTAACAAACTATATATATTTCCCAGTTTCGATCAGCAATCCCTACAAAGCTCATAATCTTACTTTGTATTTCAGATACAATATAAACATCCGTGAGGAAATATTTTATATAATTCTTCCTGATAACAAAAAATAGTAAATATTTCCCGTTTTTGTGACAGGAGAACATTGGAAATACACAGAGTTGGATGAAGAAGGATTGATGTTTAGCTGAAGTGTGAAATTTTTTATATCGATCCTCGCAAGATCGCGGCTTCAGCCCGATGTCTTTTTTACAAGCATTTTTACGGCAAGCTTAAGCCTGCCGTTGCGAATCTGTTGAAGAATTAGATAGAGGTTAACGGTAATCGGCCCTCGTCTTACTCTTGAATTTTTGGCAGACGGATACAGAATACCGTTCCGAGTTTAGGGATGCTGGCAACGTCGATGATTCCGGCGTGTGAATCTATTATCCATTTGACGATTGACAGCCCCAATCCCGTCCCCTTGATTTCTTTAGAGCGAGCTTTATCCACTCGATAAAATCTGTCGAATATGTGCGGCAATTCTTCTTCCGTCATTCCCACGCCGTTGTCTTTTATGGTGATGACAGCTTCCAGCTCTTCTTCGGTCAGATTAAAATCAATTTTACCGCCGTCGGGAGTGTACTTAATAGCGTTGTCAACTACGTTCAGCACTGCCTGATGCAATCGTGCCTGATCGTACTCAATTGATATCTCGCGATTAATATCTGTATTCAAAGTAATGCTCTTGTTCTCAGCAAGAATCTCAAGGTCTTCAGCCAAGTCAAGCATGTGAGTTGACAAATCATCCTTGCGGAAATTCATCCTGATTCGACCTGTATCAGCTTTCGACAGCTCAAGAAGTGTGTCGACAACATTGGACAAACGCAAAACCTCATCGAGGGCGCTGGCGATAACAGCTTGATAATCTTCGATTTCTTTGTCATTGTGCAAGGCCAATTCCAATTCCCCGCGCAAAATGGTCAGCGGTGTCCTTAGTTCATGCGAAGCGTCAGAAGTAAATTGCCTAATCTGAATAAAAGAACCTTCGAGCCTTTCGATCATTTTATTCAATGTGATAATTAACCGGCCGATCTCGTCGTCCACCTCGGATTCTTGCAATCTGCGGCTGAGATTTTTAGCTGTTATTTCGTTGGTACTTTTAGTAATATCATCGACGGATTTCAGAGAGAATTTAGTAAGCAACAATCCAAATCCCACCAACAGAACCATAACAATCGGGGTTCCGATCAACAGCGACAGGAATAATTCTTCGAGTGTGCTGACAATGCCTTCGACAGTATATCCGACAACAATAGTTGCGTTTTGATGGGTTTTGACGAATATTCGGATAGATTTCCCTTCGACTTTGCTGTCCGCGAAAAATGAGATGTCGTTCCCGGCTCTGTCAAAGATTTCAGCAGCAGAATCATAGTCATCTAATTTGAACGACAATTCAGATCTGTTCAAAGATTCT
The DNA here is from genome assembly GCA_027858275.1 of Candidatus Kapaibacterium sp. Lineage (GTDB taxonomy): Bacteria > Bacteroidota > Ignavibacteria > Kapaibacteriales > UBA2268 > JAQIDA01. Next base: position 6,521 of record JAQIDA010000108.1, read on the forward strand.
GATCTCCAGATAATGGTTCCTGTCGTATCTACTATTTGGATATAGTAGTTTCGTCTGTCGAACAGCAAATGTTGATATATAGCAGACCAGACAGCGTCCTGCTCTTGGTATGAATCTGATGTGGTTCCATCAGAACTGTCGGCATCTATGAAATCTGAAGGCGGATCGTCTCGGAAAATCGAAAAGGGATTATCCGCATTGGTCGTAAGCAT
>JAQIDA010000123.1 GCA_027858275.1 Candidatus Kapaibacterium sp.
ACCGGCGGTATTTTGGTCTGGGACGGCAAACAGAACACAAGAGGCTACAGCGGCAATTTCATAACTAATTTCTTGCAAAGTCAAGGTCATACTGCAGTATATATGAAAGATTTCCCCACATCTCTAAGCGGATTCGATGCAGTATTTCTAAGCTTCGGAGTTTATGCAGACAATCTTGCGGGAACTGAATTCAGCGAACGAATGGCAGACAGTATTGTCAGTTTTATGGAAAGAGGCGGCAAAGTCTATATCGAAGGCAGCGATATTTTCGAATATCATGTCGATAATGACAGATTAAATTCCTTGTTTGGCATTGATACTACAGCTGAAGGTACAGCTCAAATAGTTTTAGATTCACTGACAGGCACAAGAGAATCAATATGTGACGAACTAATTTTTGATCAATTTATGTTCCGTACGGCATTTTCGCCGGATATTTACGAAGTTGACGACAGCGGAAGCCCTGCCTTTATTCAACCCGGATATGGTGTCGTCGCTGTTCAGAACAGCGGTGAATACGGGCAAAAATCATTCCTTTCCGTATATCCTGTATCAGAAATAGTTGATATTGACAACCCTCGTTGCAGATACGAGCTTGTCGCTCGAATCCTTGATTTCTTCGGAATTGAAGACACATACAGCGTTGCGGGATTTACTACCGATGTCAGTACCGGACACGCTCCTTTGACAGTCGAATTTGAAGAAGCATCATTTAAAAACATCGCTGTTAAAACACGTTATTGGGACTTTAATTCTGATAATATCACTGATTCAGAAAAAAAATATCCTTCATATACATTCCCCAAACCGGGAACTCACAATGTCAATTTGAAAATATCTCACGGAGCCCCGGAGACAGAAACAAACTCAAATATCTCTGTTTTCAACGGCGAAAGCGCGCTTGAATTTGACGCGGGATTCACAACTTCCGAAGTTACTAATTCCGACAAATTGAATATGACCGGTCCGATTACTATAGAAGCATGGATCAATCCTCGCGGTTTTGGAAAAAACACCTACGGTAGAATTGTCGACAAGGCCCGGTTCCTGTTTTTTATGACATCTCAGAATAATATCCGATGTGTTGTCTATACTGAAAACAATAAATCCGGAGACTACAGAACAGAACCAAACAGTATCTCATATAATAAGTGGCAGCACGTTGCGGTTACTTACGACGCAGTCGGCGAGCTGAAAATATATATCAACGGCGAAGATCAACTACTCAACGACAACAGTCCCGCAACAGGAAAAATTCTGGACAATTCTGATAATAAACTCTATATCGGAAACAGAGCTGACAGAAACAGAACATTTGACGGCCGAATAGATGATCTGAGAATATGGAACAAAGTTCGAAGTCAAGAAGAAATTCGTGATAACTTACTGCATGAACTCAAAGGCAGCGAGTCCGGCTTAGTCGGATATTGGAAATTTGACGAAGGCAACGGCCCCTCAAGCGACGACAGTAGTCCAAATGACAACCAATGCAGTGTTTACGCCGATTGGCGACAAGGACGCAATGAAAGCTATATTATGACCCTGCCCGCAGATATTGAAGCTTGCTACGGCACAAATGCGGAATTTGCAATTGAAACTTATGAATTCAGCAGTCTGGAATTCCTTTGGTTCAAAGATGATGCCGAGTTAGAAGACGATGAGAAATATTCCGGCACAACTTCCGGCACATTGTTAATTAGCAATGCTGACCCCTCCGACGAAGCTGAATATAAATGCAGAATAAATGTTTTCGGAACAAAAGTATATCAAACAATTGATCCGGTGACCCTGACAGTCATCCCCGAAATCAACATCACACTCAACAGCAACGACTTAATCGCGATAGACGAAGGCGGCAAATTGGAACTCGCTGTTGAGATTGATCACAGCTATCCGTTTGATATTTCATGGACCAAAGACGGGAACATAATAGACGGCGCGAATTCCGAAATTCTAATAGTAAATAATCTCGCTGCAAGCGATTCCGGAGATTATGTCTGCACAGTCACGGACAAATGTGACAATCCCGTTCAATCAAAAACCGTAACGGTCAAGATACTCGTCGAATCCGTAGCAGAAGAGTTCATCCGTTCCACCGAATTCAAATGCTCCCCGTCCCTAATCAAAGATCATGCGCGAGTATCATTCAATCTTCGAGATCCTGCAAATATCAGACTGGAATTAGCAGATATTAATGGTCGTAAAATTTCAGATTTAGCTCAGTTTGTCGGGGAAGCAGGACTAAACAGCCTAAGCATTAATTCGGCAGATTATCGACTCGCAAGCGGCGCATACATATTAATCTTGCACATAGAAAATCAGAGTCAGTCAATTATCATAAACATTATAAAATAGCATAAGTTTTGCGATCTTGTGCCACACAGCTTTAGTATTTCAGATATGACAGCACTCCTCAAAGGGAGTGCTGTCGGATTTTGTGCACGGTTGATTCGGCACAAAGCACAATTGTGTTGCACTGAATAAAAAATATTGAAATTAGGACATATATTATTAGCACAATTTAAACTGAAATTTTCTTATTTTCGTATATGCTTATGCGAAACGATTTATCAGTTTCGTGATGAGTGATAATTACATGAAACAACAACAATTATTAAAAATAATCAAGGGACAGTATAATGGCAAAACGTTTAGCTATTAACGGATTTGGACGAATCGGCAGACTAGTATTCAGAGAAGCATTTTCAAGGAAAGATGCTGACGGTAATCACATCTTTGAATTCGTTGGTATCAATGACCTTATGGCTCCGGAAACACTTGCTCATTTGTTGAAATATGATTCAGTTCACGGAAAATTTCAGGGAGATATTAAAGTTGACGGTAATGCTGTCGTAGTTGACGGTGTGAAAATCAATATCTCAGCCGAAAGAAACATTGAAGATCTTCCTTGGAAGAACAATGTTGATCTAGTTCTCGAATCTACAGGTGTTTTTACAAAACGCGAACCCTTGATGAAACATATCGCTAACGGTGCCTCAAAAGTTGTTCTTTCTGCTCCCGCAAAAGAACCCTTAGACGCAACTGTTGTACTCGGCGTAAATGATGATATATTAACAGGCGATGAAAAAATGATTTCAAACGCCTCATGTACTACAAATTGCCTTGCTCCGATGGTAAAAGTCCTGAACGATAAGTTTGGCGTCGAAAAAGGCTATATGTGTACTATCCATGCCTATACAAACGACCAGCGAATCTTAGACTTCCCTCATTCAGATCTCAGAAGAGCCCGTACAGCAGCTGTTAATACTATTCCGACAACAACCGGTGCAGCCAAAGCTGTTGGCTTAGTTCTTCCCGAAATGCAGGGCAAAT
>JAQIDA010000279.1 GCA_027858275.1 Candidatus Kapaibacterium sp.
CAATAACACAAGACTCGCCGGCAGATAGGACTTTTCTGAAAGTATCACGGAAGTCAGTTCCGATATTTGCCTTGATATATTTCAGACCGAAATTCTCGACAGTTCCCTTGAAATCATAATTATGGGGAGTCCCGAAATATTCTTCGAATATATCTTCGTGGTCAGCAATCGGCAGATGAGAAAAAATTCCACCGCCGCCGTTATTAATCAGAACAATGATAATATTTTGTTCAATAGACTTGATCAGTGTTAAAGAATTCAGATCATGTATAAACGCCAAATCTCCGATCAGCAGACAAGTATCTTTTTCCTGTCCTGCGGCGAATCCCGTAGCTGAAGCAATTGTTCCGTCAATTCCGCTTACGCCTCTGTTGGCGGCAAAATCTAAGTTTGAGTCTGCTCTCCCGGCAAACATATCAAAATAGCGAACAGGCATACTGCTTGCGGAATACAAAGCCGTTTCTGCGAGCTGAGTAATATCTTTTGCTACAATGAATTCGGAATTGGCACTAACTTGGTAAGAATCTATTGTATCATTGATCAGCCTGCTTTGTCGAGCGTACAAATTCACTAATTCCGACAGTTTGTTATTTTTCAAACGCTCATTGATCCTCTTACAAAAATTACTGACATCTGATTCAATTCTCATTGTTTGCAAATTACCCGGATCATTGATTAGAGGATGATTATCAACATGAATATAATTTTTCGGAGCAGTTCTCTCTAAAAACAGAATCAATTGTTTGGAAACAAAATTCCCGCCTATGTGTAGGATTGTATCAAAAACCGCTGTTTCAGTTGTTTGAAATATTTGATCACAGTAGGAACAATAATCAGAATTATTTTCGCCGAATCTAAGACCTGATCTGATATCCGGGAAAACCGGGCAATTTAACTTTTTAGTCAATTTTCGGATGAAATCTTGAGCTTTCTTGTCACGGAGATGTCCGACGATCAATAAAGTCTTATCTGAATTATTCAGAATGTCTGCTGTAGTTTCAATCACTTCGTCGGAGGCTGTCAATAAAACATCCGCATAAGAACAAAACGGCTCGAACGAGCCTTCCCAATGTTTGAGCTTTGGGCTGATCTCTATTTCTATCCCGTCATCAACCGGAGCCAAGGGCTCGCGGAACATACAATTTATATGAACCGGTCCGGCATAATTGCCGATTGATTTTGAATACAGATCATCAATTTCTCTCAAGATATATTCATGTGTCAAACCACGATCCGAAATATTCAAATTCGATTGATCCCGTGTGAATGCCCGGAACATATCTGCCTGATTCGTTGTTTGATTCGCTCCTCGTTTCAATAGTTCGGGAGGACGGTCAGCGGATAGAATTATCATCGGGATCATATCAGCATCCGCTTCGGTGACAGCCGGCAAATAATGAGCTGCAGCTGATCCTGATGTGCAAATTAAAGCTGCGGGTCGTCCAGTAGCACGTGCATATCCCAGAGCATGAAAAGCCGCGCCGCGTTCATCAAAACATACAATATGCCTCGCTTCGGCGTTGCGGGCAACAGCGACAGTCAAGGGAGCTGACCTCGAGCCGGGGGAGACACAGAAATAGTCGGTACCGTTACGGATTAACTCTTCAACGATCAGAGAAGCTCTGAAAATGTTAATATTTGATTTATCAATCATTCGCCTATAATTTCCCGGAAGTTTGCAAGTTTGTTTTCAATTTCTTCCCATTCATCGTCAGGTTTTGAGCCGGGAACAATCCCCGCCCCGCTGAATAAATGCATCATATCGCCCGATACATATCCTGAGCGAATAGCAACGCTAAATTCCGCTGAATTGCTTCTTACATATCCAACCGGTCCTGCGTACAGACCGCGATCAAAAGCTTCGATCTCACGTATGTGATCCATTGCGATTTTCTTGGGCAAACCGCCTACCGCCGGTGTTGGATGCAAGGCTTTAAGCAAGTCCTCATCCGAAAAACCGGGTTTTAACAAAGCTTGTATTTTATGATACAGATGCTGTACAGTTTTCAGTTTGACGATTCGCACTTCCTTATCAACGACAAAATCAGTACAAATCGATTCAGTTTCCGAACATATTCCGTCGATCACCATATCATGCTCGCGTTTATCCTTGTCACTGTCCAGCAAGTCTTTGGCAAATACCGTGTCTTCACCGGCATCTGATCCTCGTTTTCGAGTGCCTGCAAGTGCGTCGACGCAAATTTTCATACCGTCGCGCTTATAAAGTTGTTCGGGTGACATGGCGATAAATGCACTATGTTCATTGTATTGGTAGCAATACAGATAAGACGGAGCGTCATTGCTCCTCAATTTCATCAGACTTGCGAATGGCTCGGGGTTTGCGTCAAATATGAAATCGCTCCTGCGAGAAAGAACAACCTTGTCGCATTCACCCTGTTTAAATATTTTTAAAACATCTTTGACCCCTGCTCTCCAAGAGGACTGATCAGGGATGTCCTCGCGACTTATAACAGCCGGACATTTTTTTAGCTCTTCATCATCTTGACTGAAAATTAATTTATCAAACTCCTCGATTAAATCTTTATTAGCAAGTATGTCACAAGAAATTAAATTTGCAGCGAATTGATAATTACCCTCATCCCTGCGGTAAAACTCAAATCTCGGAACAATAAATTCACAAGCACCGAAATTTTCATTCAGTATGTCTGATGGGGAATTTGTGTCAAATTTTATACCGCCGTAAAATGACAAATACTCGTGGTTTTCACTTAGTACAGAACGCATATCAGTGAATAAATCAGATAAATCAAACTCGTAATCTCTCCGTTCGACTGCTACTGATGATACTCCTGCTATTTCGAACAAGGAATCTCTGCTTTTGAAATAAATCTTTTTAACGGCAGTTTGGACACGGATCAGATTCAGAAGATCAGTTTCCGGGAACTCTGTTTCAAATCGAATAATTTTCTCTGTGCCGCAAGTACTCTTTGTGCAAAAGCCGATCAGCTCTCGTCTGATCCTCTTTCGAAGATCATCCGGATCAAATTGATTATTTCCCTTTGACTTTTCGGCTGACATTGTTATCCGCAACAATTAATAATAGTTCTGATCTAATATCTGCATCTATCTATGCTACAATCTACAAATATAATCAATATGATCAAATTCCGCTAATTTTTATGAACAACTATTTATAAGAGTTAGGAATAACTGTTTGCAAAATTATTTCGACTATTCATTCGTCCGTCAGCCTACAAACGCTTAGTTGAGCGATTCGGATTTTAGGATCAGTTAAAAACGGAGAAATAAATTGAGCGCAAAATCAATAGCAATTCTGAAAAAATATTTCGGATTTGATTCATTTGTCGGCAAACAAGAAGAGATTATCGACCGTTTGCTCGATAAGAATGAACATTGTATGGTCTTGATGCCTACAGGCGGAGGTAAATCACTTTGCTATCAAGTGCCGGCTCTTGCTCAGACCGGCGGCACAATCGTCTTGAGTCCGCTGATAGCCTTGATGCAAGATCAAGTTGAGGCATTGAGAAAAAAGAATATTCCGGCGACTTTTATCAACTCTACTATATCCAAAAAAAAGAAAGATGAGCGCCTCAGAGGTTTCGTCGACGGTAAATATAAAATGCTCTATGTTACACCCGAACGCTTCCGCAAACAAGAATTCGTCGACACTATCAAAAAAGCTCAAATTGATTTACTTGCAGTGGACGAAGCGCATTGCATTTCCGAATGGGGACACGATTTCCGCCCTGATTACTCCCGCATAGCTGAATTTAGAGCCCTACTCGGCAACCCGCTCACGGTTGCTTTGACGGCAACGGCGACGCCCGATGTACAGGATGATATTATTGACAAACTCGGACTTCAATCCGGTGATATTAAAATATTTCATCAGGGGATAGAACGTCCCAACCTCCGCTTGGAAGCGCATGATGTTTATACTGACGAAGAAAAAGTTGATCTGATTATCAAGACAATCACGGACTATCCCGGTTCCGGCATTATATATTTTTCCTTGATTAAAACTCTGGAAACTTTTTCGGAGTACCTGCGCCAAAAGAGAGTCCCGCATCATGTTTATCACGGTAAATTAGAAAACCGAGAACGCAAACGCGCTCAAAATGATTTCCTGAATTCTCCGAATCTGACAATGCTTGCAACGAATGCTTTCGGAATGGTAATAGACAAACCCGACATCAGATTTGTTGTTCACGCTGAAATGCCGGGTTCGATGGAATCTTACTATCAGGAAATAGGCCGCGCCGGACGTGACGGTAAGCCTTCCCTCTGTTCTCTTCTTTATCGTGAAAATGATTTAAACATTAGAACGGATTTTATCAGGTGGTCCAATCCCGACGATAAGTTTTACGCGCGGCTGTTCAGCTTACTCGAAACTGATCTCGACGCTGTCAACGGACACGGTATTGATTATCTGCGTGAACAATTGGTTTTTAAGAACAGAACTGATTTCCGAGTAGAAACAGCCCTGTCTATGTTAGAACGTTACGGAGCGATCGAAGGTGACCCGAATCAGAGCAATCTAAAAACACTGACCGAACTCCCTGCTCCTCTCGCCGTTAAAGTAGCACGTGCCGGAAAGCTTCTAAACGCTCAAAAACGCCTTCTCTCGGTAGTTCAATACTTCAGAAACGAAGCCTGTCGCCGAGTATTCATTTCAGATTATTTCGGTTTTCCGGGTGCGGCAGACTGTGGAAACTGTGACGGGGAAGATTAAGTATAAAAAAGCTTCAGAAGGTACATACACCGTCGGTAGCTGGGTCTAAAATCACCCCTCCAGGTCCGTGGAAGGGTGCCCGAAGTGAGGTGAGGTTCAT
>JAQIDA010000285.1 GCA_027858275.1 Candidatus Kapaibacterium sp.
AAATACTAGAATGCGTATTATCACAACAATAATTTTCTCTGTAATTCTGATGTTCGCTTTTTCAATCGAAGCTGATGCTCAGAGATCAGGATCAAAAATATCCGCCGGCGGTATTGTAAAAGGACAAGTTGTCGAATCCCATACAGGCAAACCTCTCGGCTATACTAATGTTATCCTTTATGATTCTGAAACTTCCGCTCAGGTCACAGGGGCTATCGCTGATCGTAACGGCAATTTCAAAATCGAAAAGATTCCTGCGGGCAACTACTATTTGATCGCAAAATTCATCGGCTATAAAAAGAAAAAGATAAATAAAATCAATATCAGCAAAACTTACAAAATCGCTGATCTCAAAAAAGTGAGAATGAATGAAGACGATATGAAGACAGCAACCGTAGAAGTGGAAGCGGAAAGACAGATTGTCGAATTCAAAATGGATAAAAAAATCGTGAACGTCAGTCAGGACATATCATCTGCCGGCAACTCTGCCGTTGACGCGCTCGAAAACGTGCCCACTGTAAATGTTGACATTGAAGGTAATGTCACTTTGCGCGGCAATTCAAATTTTAAAGTCTTTGTCGACGGTCGTCCCAGCATACTTTCGGGCACTGACGCTCTCGAACAAATTCCGGCAAGTGCTATAGATAACATTGAACTTATCACAAACCCGTCTGCCAAATACGACCCCGATAATATGTCCGGTATCATAAACATTATTACAAAAAAAGATTTCGACGCCGGTTTCAGCGGAAATGTTAATCTGTCAGGTTCAACAAACGGAAGCTATAATGCAGGTGTCTTGCTGAATTATACAGCTCCGAAATTCCAACTGTCCGGCGGTATTGACTACGGTATGAGAGACCGAACAGGAGAGGGCGACATTCTTAAAAAATTCTATCTTCAAGATTCACTCGGCAATGACTATACAAACATTCGAGAATCAGATGTGAACGGCGATAACACTAGCGATAGATTCTCTGCCAAATTAGGCGGTTTATATAAATTTACAGACAAATCTTCTTTGTCAATGACAGGAAACATCGGAAGCAGAAACCATAATCATGACCATAGCTCAACGACTGCTTTCACACAAACTCCCGGTGATTCAATTTCTTTCTTCACTGATGAAAATACTTCTGATTATAACAGATTTTACTATGGAGTCAATCTTGATTATATGCTGGCATTCGAAGATCCCGGACATGAATTGACAGCTGCTGCATATTTTTCAGACCGTACGAGTGAAAGCGAAGGAATGCTTGGATCAATGTTGACCGATGAAAATTGGGTAAATCTCTATGAAGATCCTGATTTCAGAACTAATAGTAAAGATGATGAAAACGGTAAAAGACTTAGATTGAAACTTGATTATACATATCCCATCAATGAAACTGACGTACTCGAAGCCGGAGCTCAATCTCGTGTTAAAAAAGACGTTGAAGATAATATCATGAATATGTGGGATCCTGAAAGCGATATGTGGGTGAAGAGCGACAGATACAGTAATTCCATGGATTATCTGGAAAATATTCACTCAATCTACGCTTCTTATTCTGCCGCTATTTCTGAATTCAAGTATAAAGTTGGCTTGCGAGGAGAATATACACTTCGTGAAATCAGCTTTGGCACAGGCGATCCTTTCACTTTGGACAGATTTGATTTATTCCCGACTGCTCATGCTTCACTTGATCTTGGTAAAGACTATCAGGCTATCGGTTCATTCAGCCGCAGAATCCATCGTCCTCACGGAAGAAGCCTTGATCCGACTCCAATGTTCATAAACTCAACAACTATCCGTATGGGTAATCCTGAGCTTGAGCCTGAATTCATCAACTCTTATGAACTCGGTGTTCAGAAATATTTCGGTAAATCTTTTCTCTCACTGGAAAGTTACTACAGAGTTACTAACAATAAAATCTCCAGAATCACAGAGGTTGTGGACGAAGTCTCATATCTGACATCAGCAAACCTTGATAAAGATTACACTTTCGGTGTGGAGTTATCCGCAAACTACCAAACAGCTAAATGGTTGATACTTAATGGAAGCGCGAACTATTATAACTATCGCATTTCCGGAGAATTAAACGATGAAACTGTTGACAACAGCTCCAATGCATGGACAACTCGTTTGAACGTTACGGCCATGTTAAGTTCGAATTTGAGATTACAATTAAACGGTATGTACAGAGCTCCGTCTGTAACCGCTCAAGGTGAAAGAGCCAAAATGTACATGGCGGGTGCAGCTGTCAGATATGACATGATGGACAGAAAATTGTCTTTCACACTAAAAGTCAGAGATCTGTTCGGCACAATGAAACGCGAATATTTAACGTATACCCCCGACTATTTCAGCAGCGTGAAATTCCAGCCTCAAACACAGGTGATTACACTGTCCGTCAGCTATAAATTCAACAATTTCAAACAGGATAAAAACAGGAACGGTATGGATGAAGAAGATTTTGAAATGTTCTGATAATTATTTTCAACACTCGCTTTTTTGTAGAGACGTCCAATTTGGGCGTCTTTTTTTGTTCTATGTGCAAAGATTCTTAAAACTCCCCTTCCTTTTCCAAGGAGGGGTGCCCGAAGGGCGGGGTGGTTCTTATCTTTCGTACTTCCCGGAAACCTTGCCGAATGTGAAGAAACCTTCGGAAGGTATGGCTGTTCTATTTTGTTATGACAAATTTCCCACTCCTCGCAAGAGCACCCCCGCACATAATCCGATATATATACACTCCCGAAGCAAATCCCGACAAGCTCACTACATTCTCCAAACTATACAAGAGACTGCCCTCATACATGCTCTTGCCGCTCATGTCTGCGATTTGCAGGCTGTATTTTCTGTGCCGGTCGTCTGAGATGTTTATTGTTATGTGTTCGGGCGTTTGTTTTATGTCGAAGATTACGTCTTGGAATTCGCTTTCTTGGACGGAGATGTCGTCTTCGTAGCGGTAAATACCGCCTCTTAAGGTAGAAACAATATTATTATCTCCGGCAAGTGCCACTCTTACTAAAATTGTTTCTGTTAAATCCTTTGGTAAATCATTATGATAAAACCATGTTTCCCCACCGTCGGTAGTCTCCATTATTTTGCCCCAACTTCCGACAGCCATTCCGTGTTTTTCGTCCGAAAACGTGATCTTCTGGGTTGTTGACGATTTATCAATTATTTCTTCGTGGATGATGTTCCAATGTTTTCCTGTATCGGATGTCTTCCATATTATATCAGAAGAACTAATCCCTTGATTAAGTTTTTGACCACCACAAGCAAAACCAACAGAGTCATTGACAAAACATACATCATGCATTGTTTCTTCATATTCTTCATCAGGAATCTGCAATGTAGTATTATATGGTGTCCATTTTTCAGTATCCAAGTTAAATTTCAAAAAAACATCACCGCGAGCATGAATTTCTGAAACAGCCACATTATTGGAATCAATAAAAAAAATTGGGGCACCAACGGTATGATATTCTTCAATATTTGGTGATTTATAAGTTTTCCACCCGTCTGTAGTGTAAAATATGCTGTTATAAGAAACAATAAAACCAATATTTTTATTATACATCACAAAATCAAATATCCAACCATTGTAGGATTTACCATTTTCTTCAAAATTAGTGCGTTTAAAAGTCTTCCCGCCGTCTGTGCTTTTATCAACCAGAAAAGCACCTGAATAGGTTAAATATATATTCGAAGTATCAAGCACGAAACATTTTCCTATTGACATTAGTGAGTCCTCATAAAAAGCGTAAATACCCTCCCATGTATTTCCTTGATCCGTAGATTTGTAAATTCTGTTTGTACTAGCCATTACGTCTTCAGCGAATGCGTAACAATTTGCGCTGTCAACACATTGTAGCGTTGTTATGTGTTCGCTATAAATATAATGTTTTTGAACCCATTCTTTAGCAGATAAATTTATATTCATCAAGATCAGAAACAGCAAAATCAGTCTTAACATATTTTAACTCCGAAATTAATTCTTGTGTCATTTGTTCTTTGATGGATTCCACTTTCTTCAGTGGATTCCATCTTCTTCATAGAATGCTGTCCAAGAAGACGGAATCCACTGAAGAAAGTGGAATCCGTCAAGAGTAAGAGAAGAGAAAACTCTTAATTATCCTTCTCGCCCTGCCGAATCCAGGCTTTTATTAACTCAATCTCGCACTTTGTCAAATCGTATTCGTAGGGCATCGGTGAAAAATTCTTGGCTTTTGTGATTGATCCTATTAGCGAGCCGTCTTTTACTATCCATCGGACTTCCTCGTGTTTCTCGAAAGGATATGTACCTATCTTTTCGGCAATTTCTTCATTGTGACAAGAATAGCAGTGTTGTGCAAAAATTGGGACTATGTCTTCGGCGTAGCTAACATCCGCTGTATCGCAGATCGGCTCGTCGTTTATCATTCCCTGATTGATCCAGGCCTTGATCATATCGAGATCGCAAGCGCTGACCCGGTAAGTATAGGGCATCGGAGAATAGGCGGTATCCCACTCCATAGAGCCGAGGAGTGTGTCTGTTTCTATCCAAAATTGTATATTATTGAAATCTTCCAGATTGACTGTGTTCATATTCGGGGCGGCTTGCTCGCTGTGGCAGAGTAAGCAATGCTCTCTGAAAATCGGCTTAATATCGTTGGTATAACTCAGATCGAGAGTGTCGCAACCCTCAAACATTCCTTGTTCGATCCACGCTTGGATCTTCATTATTTCGCAGTCATCGAGTTTGTAGGCATAAGGCATCGGCTCGACACCCTCATTCCAAGAGACAGCGTCCAAAAAACTGCCGTCTTCTGCGATTATTTTTACGTCATCGAGTGACAGCAAAGACATAGTAT
>JAQIDA010000188.1 GCA_027858275.1 Candidatus Kapaibacterium sp.
TTGATATATGTTTTATTGTTTTTCAAATTTTCTGCATTTTCAGAAAACAATTTGATTTTCTGCATTTATACAGATTTCAAATTTATGAATAATATTCCACTTAACATAATATTATTCAATAGTCTGCGGCTTATTTCGAATCCCGAACGCAAGGAATATCTAAGCTCAATATTATTTAATTGTCAAAAAAGCTATTAACATGACGATATTCTTTACTAAATATAAAAATAAACCATTGTTTTTATTCAACTTTAGTACCATTTCCAAATCCATTTCGTTTTGCTCATTACGATGCCCTGACTATACTCTCTCTACTAATACAGACACTTTGATCATGAGTTTGGTTACATTCCGCCGTATATTATTCTCTGAATACCGGCAAAATCTTTTTCTGAGCTAACCGAATAACCGGCTTCGCGAAAAAGTTTTAAAATATCGGACTCCTGTCCGTAACCAATTTCGAGGAAAAATTGTCCTCGGTCAGTTAATAATTCTTTGAATATCTCAGCGAAACTTAGATAAAATGTCAAACCGTCGGCGTATTCGGTCAATGCCGACTTTGGCTCATATTCTAATACTTCAGGTTGAGATTGTCCGTATTCAGCATGGTCAATATAGGGTGGATTCGAAACGATAATGTCATAAGGAGTGGACTCAAGAAGATTTTTTAATATGTCTGATTGCACAAATTCGACATTTTTGATTTGCAATTTTTTCGCATTTTCACGGGCAACTTCCAGAGCTGCATTTTCATAATCAACGGCAGTAATCAATGCGTTGGGTATATTATGTCCCAATGTCAAAGCGATACAGCCGGAACCGGTTCCTATATCTAAAATTCTTGGAGTGGACAGTTTTGTGTTTTTTCCACTATCAATAACTTTTTCTACAAGCAGTTCTGTTTCAGGTCTGGGGATAAGGACGGATTTGTTGACGACAAAATCCAATCCGCAGAAATTCTGACTGCCGATAATATATTGCAGAGGCTCGCGAGCAGCTCGGCGCTTAACAAATTCTTTCAAACGAGCTAATTCTTGCTTCGCAACCGGTTTGTCAAACTGAGTATAAATAGTCATACGGTCGATCTTCAAAACATCACATAATAATAATTCGATATTCAGACGCGCGGATTCAATGCCTTTGCCTTCGAAGAACTCCGTTCCCCATTTAACCAGATCAATTATTGTCCATTCCTTTTTCATCGTTATGATCTTTTGTATGAATATAAAAAAAATGCCCCCGACCGTTCAGCCGAGAACATTCTAATTGTTGTCTGAAGATTATTTATTCAAACTGTTTCTTAGCAAAGAAAGTAGTGCCATACGGATGTATACTCCGTGGCTTACCTGAGTTTGAATCAATACATTAGGATATTTGCTGATTTTATAATCAAGTTCTACTCCGTAGTTTACGGGTCCGGGATGCATCAAAACCAAACCGGGTTTTTGTTCGAAGTGTTTAACTGTCACACCGTAGTATTTAGAATATTCACGCAATGACGGGAGTATTCCGGATTCCATTCTTTCATGTTGCAAACGCAAACAGATCAATGTGTCAGACCATTCAACGGCTTCGCCAATAGTTTCAATCAATTTGACATCCCAAATATCAAGGCGTCTCGGAAGCAATGTTCCGGGAGCGCAGAAAGCAACTTCGGCACCAAGTATTTTCAATGCTGTTACATTGGAACGAGCCACACGACTGTGAAGAATATCTCCTACGATACAAACTTTCAGTCCTTCGAGTGAACCAAAGTGTCGGTGAAGAGTATATGTATCAAGCAAAGCCTGAGTAGGATGTTCGTGCTTGCCGTCACCGGCGTTGACGACTATACCGGGCGTGTTTTCCTGTAAAAATTTTGACGACCCGGCACAATTGTGTCTGACTACATACATATCGACACTCATTGCCTCAACAGTACGAAGTGTATCAATCAAAGATTCACCTTTGGAAAGGCTTGAGGTCTTCGCATGAAATGAGAATGTGTCAGCCGACAAACGTTTGGCGGCTAAGTCAAAAGACAGTTTAGTTCTGGTGGAATTTTCGAAGAATGCCGATGCAACAGTGATTCCTTTTAAATCATCGAACTTTTCTTTTCCGTCGGGATTGTCGATAAAGTAGGTTGCGCGATCAAAAATCATTTTGAAATCTTCACGAGAAAGGTCATCAGTCTGTAACATATAGGGATGGGACAAGGTTTGTGCATTAGCCATATTGTTTATATACTCAATTTTAACAAACTCTTTTTATTAACTAATACAAAGTTAAAAAAAAAGCCGTTCAAAAAGAACGGCTCATTTAAAAAAATCTTCATAAGATTATTTTTTCTTGCCTATTTTGCCTTTTTTAGGTTTTACGGCAACTACTTCAGAAAGTGCTTTACCTGCTTTGAATTTAGGAACTTTCTTAGCTTTGATTTCGATTGTTGCGCCTGTCTGTGGATTTTTACCCATTCTGGCTGCTCTTTCGTATACTGAAAAAGTACCGAAACCGATAAGTGTTAC
>JAQIDA010000223.1 GCA_027858275.1 Candidatus Kapaibacterium sp.
TACAAGTATATTTGCTTCTATTCTAATTTTGTCAGCATATTTTGTTGTTGATAATAAAGACGAAGCGATTTATGAAAGCAAATCGAAAATACTTAACAGCGAAATAATGTCAGAGAAAAAGAAAAGAATCAAGGGCGGCGAGAAATTTGATTCTCCGGATATGTTCTTCGCTTATCATAATGATATTCGTACACCCGAAGGAGCTGAAGCACCGGCTTATGCCCAAAATTATAAAATAAACGAACTCAATAAAGCTCTTGCTCGCAATGAAAAAAACGGAACAAACAAAACTCTGGCAGATTTGCAATGGGTTGAGCGAGGTCCGGGCAATGTCGGAGGCAGAACGCGTTCGATAGTTGTCGATCCTGACGATCCGACACATCATACATGGTTTGTAGGCAGTGTCGGCGGCGGTGTATGGAAGACAGAAAACGCAGGCACGTCATGGGACTTTATCACTCCGGATTTTCCAAATATCTCAATCGGTTCTATGGCTATGGCGGAATCCAATCATGATGTAATATATGCCGGTACAGGTGAAGGTTACCATAATATGGACGCAATTTCCGGAGCGGGCGTATTTAAAACAACTGACAAAGGCGAGAATTGGGAGCAACTGAAAAGCAGCATTCCTTTTAAATGTGTCAATCGTATCGTTGTCGATCCTGATGACGAAGATATCCTTTTGGTCTGCTATAACAATATGTATATGAATACTAATGCCGGCGGCGGACACTTCAGGACGACGCAATCCGGAATTGATAAATCAACAGACGGAGGCGAAACATGGACAAATGTATATAAAAACGGTTCGAAAAGAGTTCAGCAGATTGTGCCTGATCCAACTAATTTCGATATCCTTTACGCTTCAGTCAATGCGTACGGTGTAATTAAGTCAACAGACAGGGGAGAGACTTGGGAATTAAAATCCAATAATCTTTACAAAAACACTCGTATGGAACTTGCCGTTTCTCCGGTAAATACTCAGAAAATATATGTCTCTACTTATGCCGGCGGATCGAGTTATTTATACGCCAGCGCCGACGGGGCAGAGTCTTGGTACAGAGTCACCGACGAAGATAATAAAAATTGGAATTGGCTCGGTTCTCAGGGATGGTACGACAACACAATCGCGGCTCATCCTTACAATGAAAACATTGTATTCTCAGGCGGTATAGATATATTTGAATTTGAAGTCATAGACGGAATTGATTCTGTTGACAAACTTCTAAACGCTTGGGCAACAAACACTAACTCCTTTTTGACTTATAAAAATCTGAAGTTGACATATTTATCAAGATCATTAGGTACAGGCGATGTTTTTTGGAAAGAACAAACCGCTTCGGAAGAAGATTTTGTATCAGTACAGATTCGCTTTGGTATAGATTCTTCGCAAATGGCACACAGATTTACTCTGAACGAATCAGATTATGAATATAATGATTATGTTGAAGTACCTTTCGAGATTTGGGATACCGATAACAACAAACAATTAGCGGTATCATTCTTGGATCATAACGCAAACGGCGAGTTTGATTTGTTGAAGAGCAATCCGGAAACAATTTTTATACATGCCCTTGATTATGATGAGAATAAAGAAAACAAAGACCTTGCCGCATTGAACGGCACAAAACACAAAAATATCTACGTTTTTGCCCCACTGTTGAAAAATGGTTTTGAATGGGGCGTTGACAGTATTCCTGACGGAAGAATTAATATTATATATGGCACTTACTATTGGAGAGAAAGAGCCACTACAGCTGTTACGGCTGTATACGGACAATATCCGAGCAACAGCGGCAGAAATTCGGTTCACCCCGATCAACACAATATCACAATAATTCCGATTGATGAAGAGTCCGGCGAATTTCAAATGGTTGTCGGAAATGACGGAGGTATTGTATATTCTACAGATATGGGAAATTCATGGAGAGGACAGTACCGTCTTGCGGGCTATAATACTTCGCAATTCTACGGAGCTGACAAATGTCCCGGCAAAGATGAATATATTGGCGGAACTCAGGATAACGGCACATGGATGTCAATATCCGGATTGCCGTCAGGTAAAATGTCTCCTTATGATATGGTTCTCGGCGGTGACGGATTTGAAGTCTCATGGCACTATAAAGATCCATTGAAAGTAATCGGCGGAAGTCAATTCAACGGATTGGGAAGAACAACTAACGGCGGCGCAAGCTGGGTGTCAGCCACAAAAGGATTAGCTGATATTGGTTCAGGCAAAGGCGTGTTTATAACTCGAATCGCTAAGTCACAAGCTGATCCGGAATTGTTGTTCGCCGCGGGCAAGAGCGGACTTTGGCGGTCTGAAAACTTTGCTGAATCTTGGTCTTTGACAGATATTCCCGACAGTGTATGGAGCGGCAACGGATATTTCCAAACAGGTCAGGCAGAAATCTCTATTGCTGATCCTCAGGTAGTATGGGCCGGAGTCGGTATGTCGGCTTCATATCAGATGAGCGTTTCGATCGATGCCGGACTAAGTTTTCAATCTCTTCCTAATTACACTGACACAACTCTCGGGCGCGTAACCGGCATAGAGACTCATCCCACTGATTCTAAAACAGCATATATGTTGTTTTCATTCCAAGGTTTACCAAAAATTATCATGACTGATGATTTGGGCGAAACATGGAGCGATTTTTCTCAATTTGATACAAACGGTGTCAGCGTTACAGGATTCCCGGATGTCGCTACATACAGTTTGGTTGTTATGCCCTATGATACTGATATAATGTGGGCGGGAACAGAAATAGGATTGTTCGAAACAACTGACGGTGGTGAGAGTTGGCATTATGCAGACTACGGCATTCCTGCTGTTTCAATTTGGCAAATGCGTATTGTGGACGATCAGGTAGTAGCAGGAACTCACGGACGAGGTATGTGGTCAGTAACGATTCCCGAACTTGCGGGTCATAAACCGCCTGAAGTTACTCTTGCGCCTATCACGGGAAAATCCGGTCAAGCTCCGAACGGGAATCTTGTTATTGAGACTAATTTGCGTTCTGAATATGATTCGACAATTGTGCGAGTTGATGATGAAATAATGTATACACTTGAAAGCAATGAAATAGGTATGGATGTTATTTCTTTGCCTTACCAATTGCAAAATAATCTCGCTGACACAGTTATGTTCGAAATTACTTCATACAAGGACGGCAGGGAATATAAATCTGCTAAGCGGATGACGATCTTATATAGATTAGAAGAGCATGTGATAACTTATATGAATGATTTTGAGATTAATCAGAACGATTTTGTCGGCGCGAATTTCTCAGTTGATACCGTGGCTAATTTTGATAACGCCGCTATTCATTCGCGACATAATTATCTCAATCAGACTGATCTGATATACATGTTGAGAACCCCAATAGTCGTAGCTGATACTAATCCGCAAATTGTATATGACGATGTAGCGATTATTGAAACCGGGCAGCCCGGTTCAAGGTTTGGGCAAAGTACTTTCTTTGACTATATCGTAATGGAAGCTACTGTTGACGGTTTGAATTGGCTTCCCGTAGCAGACGGGTATGACTCTGATTATGATCCTTTGTGGCTTGAAGTCTACAAAGCAAAAGGCAAAGGCACTAAAGATTTGTTTGTCAGTCACACTGTTGATTTATCTGAGACTTTCAACGGCAAAGATACTATTCTGATTCGCTTCAGATTACACGGTGATCCTAACACAAACGGCTGGGGCTGGGCATGTGACAACTTGAATATTCAGGAAGACGGAGCTGTTCCGGTCAAAGATTATTATTCTTATGACAGAGGCTTGAAAATCAATTTTGTCAGTCCTAATCCAATAGTTAATACCGGTATATTGAATTACTCAGTCGCTCAATCGTCAAATCTTGAAATAAAAGTTTACGACATCGGCGGACGGGAAATTGAGTCAATCAAGCGTTCTCATCTAACTGCCGGCGATTATTCTATGAAATTAGACATGTCAGTATACGATTCGGGTGTTTATTTCGTTCGTATCAGCAACGGGGATCAAGTTGTTTCCGCGAATATTGTAGTGCAGAAATAGTTAAGATTGTGGTATAATAATTTAGAACATATAATTGGATTATCAATGAAGAATTTTCTTTTAGTTATTGGTTTGATATTAGGCTTTCTGTTTGTCTCTTGCGGAAGTGATTGCGAGTTTATAGGCATAGCCACCGACGATTTACCTGATGCCGTTGTTGGAAAGGAATACCATGTTGTAATTGAACATAATTCCACTTGCTCACCGGCGTCCAAGTTAGTTCAGATCACAGAAGGGAGTTTGCCCGCCGGATTGGACTTTAACGGGAACGGTACGATTTCGGGAATACCGACAGAAGTTATCGAGGCTGAATTTGAGATAATGTATAGAGTTTGTTTCGGTACCGGATCTTTCGGTCCGACGGGATGCACCGATAAGTATAAGACGTTTACGATCACGGTTAAGCCTGAGTAATGCCGGAATAATTCTAGATAACAAACAAAAATGACCAAGAACAGGATTTATTCTGCTTGGTCATTTTGTTTTTAGAAAGAAAGAACAGAGATTTAGAATTTAAAAGTTGCACCGATTTTCAACAAAGAAATACCATAACCCAATTCAGCGAAAGCGCCAAAAGAGTCACTGAAATATTATCTCGCACCGCCGATAATAGAATAAATTAATGCACTTGAAGAAGCATCTCCCTGATTGTAATCGGAATAACCGGAATTCGCTTCCCATGATGATGAAACAATATTATAGCCAATCATCAGACCACCATAAGCGTCAATTTTATCTTTACTGTAGAAATGATAGCTGGCTCTGGCTCCTATTATAATATTTGTATATGACCATGTTCCCCATGAATATTTGTATTCAGATCCGGCATAAGCAAGAAATCCGCCACCGCTAATTTTATCAGTAAAGCCGACTTCGTATGATGCGGAGATTGGAGGAATTGTCATATCTCCGGCAAAAGCTGAACCGCCCAGACCAAGTCCAATATTTAAATCAGCTTGTTCCATGTTATAAGGGCCTGATTTTGCTCCTTTTTTCTTTGCGATAGAATCTGATGTAGAGAAAATTAGCAATGCTGCTAAAAGTAGAATAAAACTTTTCATAAACTGCTCCAATTACTGTTGAATAATTTGATATTTTATTTGACTGACTTAATCAATCAACATGAATTTACAGCAATATTATAACATTTCCAAGAACTATTCTGAAAAGAAATTCATCATTATTTAGTTTGTAGTTCATAAAAAGAGTCTTTATGTCATTGTAAATTATTCTTTTATATCGAAATAGAAAAGATCACAAATGAATTCAGAGAATTCTGCTCATCTCTGACTGTGGCTTTTGAAAAATATCATCTCAGACAGGGGAAAATAATTCTCGCAATTGTATTATTTACTTTCATACTTCTTGAGATTTCAGTAATTTTGCACTCGGACGGAAAAGATACAAAAAACGCTTCGGATTAGAACAGATCGATACTCGGAAAAACTCTTCCGAGACTTACATTAAGGCAAAAAGATACGCATATTCATTGATGCGTCTTATAGAGAATTGCAGCTTGACTGATTGTAGTGATCGTCTCCGCCACCAAATAATTCTCCAAAAAGACAGAATCAATTTGTGTGATAAGCTATATTGTGATAAGCTATATAAAATGAACCTATATTGAATTGTCAAAGATTACTCTTTATAAGCATAAAATATATGAATTTTTTCAAAACATTAGGATAACAGATGGCATCGTTAAAAGTTATTTGGACTAAAATTGATGAGGCGCCGGCTCTGGCGACTTACGCATTATTGCCCGTAGTTCAGGCATATACTAAAGGTTCCGGCGTTGATGTCGAAACCAGAGATATTTCTCTAACCGGCCGCATTCTTGCCAATTTCCCCGAAAACCTCACTGAAAAGCAGAAAGTGGCAGATTATCTTGCCGAATTAGGCGATTTGGCAAAATCTCCCGACGGGAATATAATAAAACTTCCAAATATAAGCGCAACTATTCCTCAGCTTCAGGAAGCTCTTCTTGAGTTAAAAGCAAAGGGATATAATCTTCCTGAATACCCGGAAGAACCAAAAAATGATGAAGAGAAAGCACTGCAAATCAGATTTGCAAAAGTTCTCGGATCGTCAGTCAACCCTGTCTTGCGTGAAGGTAATTCTGACCGCCGAGCAGCTTTGGCTGTAAAAAAATTCGCTCAGAAATTCCCTCACAGAATGATGAAACCTTGGCCCGAAAGCGGATCCAAGGCAAAAGTTACTCACATGAGCGAAAAAGATTTCTACGGAAGCGAAACCTCTGTTACTATGGACAAAGCCTGCAATGTCAAAATTGAATTCGTAGACGCCGCAGGAAAGGCAAAGACAATGAAAGAAAAGTTGGAACTTCTACCGGGTGAGGTAGTTGACTCTTCATCAATGAATGTCGCCGCTCTGAGAAAATTCTACGCAGAGCAGATTGACCTTGCGAAAAAAGATGGCGTTTTGCTGTCTTTACATCTCAAAGCAACTATGATGAAAGTTTCCGATCCGGTTATGTTCGGTCATTGTGTATCAGTATTTTACAAAGACGCTCTTGGCAAGCACGCTGACGTACTCAAAGAAATCGGTGCTAATGTTAACAACGGTCTCGCCGGCGTACTTGAAAAATTAGACAAACTTCCCGCAGACAAAAAAGCCGAAATCGAAGCGGATATAGCGGCAGTTTACAAAACTAGCCCTGATCTCGCAATGGTAGATTCACGAAAAGGAATTACAAATCTGCATGTCCCGAATAATATCATCATTGATGCATCAATGCCAAACGTTATACGCGACGGCGGAAAAATGTGGAACAACGACGATCAATTGCAGGATTGTATCGCCATGATCCCTGATCGTTGCTATGCGACAATATACGGTGAAATCCTTGAAGATGCCAAAAAGAACGGACAGTTTGATCCTTCCACTATGGGAAGTGTTTCAAATGTTGGCTTGATGGCTCAGAAAGCAGAAGAATACGGATCTCACGACAAAACTTTCATAGCCGCATCAAACGGAACTTTCCGTGCTGTTGACGAATCCGGTACTGCCATTCTTGAGCAAAAAGTTGAAAAAGGCGACATATTCAGAATGTGTCAGGCTAAAGATGCTCCTATCCGTGATTGGGTGAAATTAGCCGTAACCAGAGCGAAAGCTTCAGGTTCTCCCGCAATATTCTGGTTAGATCCCAAAAGAGGACATGATGCTCAGATTATTAGAAAAGTAGAACAATACATGCCCGAACACGATACAACAGGACTTGATATTCGTATTATGACTCCGGTTGATGCCATGAATTTCACGCTCGAACGTTGTCGCAAAGGCGAAAACACAATATCAGTTACAGGTAATGTTCTTCGTGATTATTTGACAGATCTTTTCCCAATTCTTGAGCTGGGTACCAGCGCAAGGATGCTCTCAATAGTTCCTTTGCTTAACGGCGGCGGACTCTTTGAAACAGGTGCCGGCGGATCAGCTCCAAAGCACGTACAGCAGTTTATTAAAGAAGGTCACTTAAGATGGGATTCTCTCGGCGAATATTGCGCCTTAGTGCCTTCACTCGAAGCCGCAGCTGAAAAATTAGGAAATCCTATGGTAGCTCTTCTTGCGTCAACACTTGATGATGCAATTGGAAAATATCTCGGTAACGCAAGATATCCATCAAGAAAAGTTAATGAAATCGACAACAGAGGAAGCTCTTTCTATCTTGCGATGTATTGGGCTCAAACAATGGCAGCTCAGGACAAAGATCCTGCCGCGAAAGCTCGATTCGCTAAGATCGCCAAAGATCTCGAAGACAACGAAAAAATCATCACCGATGAACTAATCGCAGCTCAGGGAAAACCTGTGGACATAGGAGGTTACTATATGCCCGATGACGAGAAAGCATATAAAGAAATGAGACCGAGTGCAACTTTCAATGCGATTATTGACGCTATGTAATTTCACGGACTCTATAAATCAGAGTTTGTATATCGAAGGTCGTATCAAATCATTAATTTGACACGGCCTTTTATATTATAATATTTGAAACATCTCCTCCGAATCTGTGTAAACAGAATGGAAGGGAAATTTTCATAAGAAGTCGGTAAAAGGGGAGGAGATTAGTCCGGTAGTTGGAATTAGGGAGTTTCTGTTTGAAATCGACCTAATATAAACACAAAAAAAACCCCGAGAGACTCGAGGTTTTCAAATTCAGCTTTAGCATTTCTAATTAATTATCGTCGAATGAGATACTGTATAATAAACT
>JAQIDA010000247.1 GCA_027858275.1 Candidatus Kapaibacterium sp.
TGTTCGTCTGCTCCGCAGTTGCCCGGAGTTTCTTTGCTTTAAACCCGAGTTTTTTCCGGGAAAGGTTGTTAAAAGAAGATTGAATCCACTCAAGAAAGTGGAATCCATCGAAGACTGTAGGGGCGATGCCTGTGTACTCGCCCGACGTTTGATTTGTATTAAAGATAAGATGGCGACCACACAGGGATCGCCCCTACAACATGTTAAGGCGGCAAGAACTACTCCGCCTTTTCCCTATACAATAATTTAATTTTTGAATTGTCGTTAGTCGAAGTTCGGTACAGCTTTCTCGGTTAATTTTACAATGATTGACCTGAGTCTATCGTCAATTGGACAGGTGCTGACGGAGAAAAGAATATAAAAAGAGAAATCAAAATATGGAAAAAGTTAAACTGATTGTTTTGGGTTTATCCGCAAGTCCTGCAGGAAACAATGCTTATGCATTGATTCTGAAGGAAGCTGAAGGCGACAGAAGATTGCCGATTATTATCGGTGCTTTTGAGGCTCAGGCTATTGCATTGGAAATGGAAGGAGTAATGCCACCACGCCCATTGACTCACGATCTGATAAAAAAAATGATTGATTCTTTCGATTCATATCTTACTGAAGTTCATATCAATGATCTCAAAGACGGAACTTTCTACGCAAAACTAATCTTTGACGATAAAAATATTGAGATTGACGCACGTCCCAGCGATGCGGTCGCTATTGCCGTAAGATGCAATGCGCCCATATATGTCAACGAAGACATTCTTCTTGAAACCGGTTTGACGGCGCAAAGTAACAACAGTGAACTTTCAGATGATGATAATCTTAAATTTGCTACGGATGACGTATTAAAGAAACAAACCGGTTCTAATGAGCCTAAAACAAAGATTGAGAGATTGCAGGCACAATTGGAAAAAGCCATCAGAGCGGAAGATTACGAAAAAGCTGCTTACCTTCGAGATGAGATAAAAAATATTTTGAGAAGCACTTAATAGTTCGTATTTTTGCCTTCGCTTTTGAGCCGGAGTAGCTCAGTTGGTTAGAGCATCGGAATCATAATCCGAGTGTCGGGAGTTCAAATCTCTCCTCCGGTACAAAAACCGCTTCATTCTTTGGAGCGGTTTTTTTATTTGAGAGCGATTCTAGTTATTTGAAACATTTTCATAGGAACAACGTTTTTAAAAGCGAAAATATATTATGTATTTTTCTGTCTCATTTATCAATATTCATTGTAGTGTCAGAGGATCTTATATGAAGAAAAAATCAGTCATTATCATTGTTGTATCAGTAATAATTATCCTTGCGGCTTGGACTTTTCTGCCGAACTCATCCGCAACAAAAGAATTCACTGTTAATCCCACTTTGGGCGAATTCAAACTCAGCGTAAAAACTACCGGCGAATTAAGAGCAAAAAACTCAAAAAATATCCTCGGCCCGTCCGGTTTAAGAAGAATGGGCATATATCAATTGAAATTATCGAAATTAATCCCTGAAGGCACTCAAGTTAAAGAAGGGGACTTTGTCGCCCAGCTTGACAAGTCTGACTTGATGAGCAAAATTAAAGACGTGGAATTATCGCTTACTAAATCGGAATCGCAGTATCTACAGGCCAAATTGGACAGTACATTGACTCTTTCCGGGGCAAGGGACGCTCTTGAGAATATGAGATACTCACTTGAGGAAAAGCAATTGCAAAAGGAACAATCTATATATGAAGCCCCTTCAGTAATCAGACAAGTTGAAATAGATTATGAGAAAACTCTCCGTGGATTGAATCAGGCAAAAAAGAATTATATAACAAAAGTTCAACAATCCATAGCAAAATTGACGGAACTCGGCGCCGATCTGTCTAAGGACAAGGCGAAAATGGCAAAGTTTATGGAGATACTTGATAAATTCACAATAAAAGCTCCTGCCGACGGAATGCTTATATACGCCAAGGATTGGAACGGTCGCAAAAAAATTGTGGGGTCAGAGCTAAGCGTCTGGGATCCTGTCGTAGCCAAACTGCCTGATCTGTCCTTGATGGAATCGGTCACTTATGTAAACGAAGTGGATATCCGGAAAATCAAGAAAGATCAAAAAGTAATCATTTCAATGGATGCCGATCCGGATAAGTTGCTGAAGGGAACGGTTGTAAGTGTTGCTAATATCGGCGAAAAACATAAAAATTCAGATTCCAAAGTTTTTGAGGTGATGATTGTTGTTGACGGCAAAGACACTACCTTGCTGCCCTCCATGACTACAGGCAACGAGATAATTATTAAAACAATTGAAAACACTTTGTTTATTCCTTTGGAATGCCTTCACACGCAAAACGACACTTCTTATGTGTATTACAAAAACGGCAGCGGAGTTATTAAGAAACAAGTCGTTACAGGATTAATGAATGAGAACGAAGTAGTTATTGAAAAAGGACTGACTGCCGAAGATGATGTTTTGATTTCAATGCCTGAAGGACATGAGGAAATGGAATTGGTCGGACTAATTGACGATATTTCACTCGATAAAAAATAATCTCTTATCCATTCTGTACTGCTGACTATGTTTACAAATTATGCATATAACATTAAAATAGCTCTTGAAGCTATGGTTCAGAACAAGCTCAGAGCCATGCTGACTTCATTGGGCATTATTTGCGGAGTCGGATCGGTGATTGCGATGCTTGCAATCGGCGAAGGAGCTCAAAGTGAGATTCTTGAAAAAATGAAAATCCTCGGTACAAATAATATCATACTGACTTCAATTGATCTGAACGACGAGGATAATCAAACAAACGATGAAGACGAAGAGGAAAGTTCCAAAGAAAGCAAAAAGAATTTTTCTCCCGGATTAACTCTTGCCGACATGACGAATATCCGCGAATATCTGCCGACTGTTTCTATGGTCAGTCCTGAAATTGTACTCGAACGCACGGCACTTCGCAAGGGTAAGAAACGGAATATCAATCTAATCGGCATTACTAACGATTACTTCGCAATACACAATACCGGTCTGTTATCCGGAGTGAAATTTCATTCAAAGAATTTTGCCTTCTCAGAACAAGTTTGTATCATAGGCTCAGGAATAAGGGCTAAGCTCTTCCCTGCCGACAATCCTATCGGCAAAAAAATCAAAGTTGGCGACAAGTGGCTCAAAGTTATTGCGATAATGAACGAAAGAAACGTATCATCGGAGAACTTAGAAAGTCTGGGACTCAGAGATTTCAACTATGATATATACGTCCCGATTAATACAATGCTGTTGCGCTATCGTAACCGTTCTCTCATCACTAAAGAAGATTTGCAAAGACAAAACAATGAAACACTACCCGGGAATCAGAATCAACTCGACAAAATTACGATACGAATAGAGAACAGTGAAAGTATGACGGTTTGCGCGGAAATATTAGACCGAATGTTGCTTCGCAGACACAGAGAAATTAAAGATTATAAGATCATTGTGCCTGAGCTGTTACTCAAACAGGAACAAGACACAAAACGAATTTTCAATATTGTTCTCGGAGCGATTGCGTCAATTTCTCTAATCGTCGGCGGCATCGGAATTATGAATATAATGCTCGCTTCGGTTATGGAGCGAACCAAGGAAATCGGAATTCGATTGGCAGTCGGAGCAACACAACGAGACGTACTTATCCAATTCCTGAGCGAGGCTGTAGCTATCAGTCTTACGGGAGGGATAATCGGTATTATTTTAGGTGTAAGCGGGAGCTATATAATTGAATCAACGGCGAACATAAACACAATTATTACGCCGATGTCTGTATTCCTGTCATTCTTTGTTTCGATCAGCGTCGGACTGATATTCGGGATACTTCCGGCAAAAAAAGCTGCTTCGCAAAAACCGATAGATTTGTTGCGTTATCAATAATGAAAAGAACAACGGGTTGAAACTCGAATAATTTGATCCTTAACAATCAGAAAATTATGAAAAAAAACATCATTCAAATATTATTTCTCAGCTTATCTATATTGATTATTTTTACTGCTGAAAGCTCGGCCCAAGCAACTACCGGCAAATTGAGAATGACTCTCAAAGAATGTATTCATTACGCCCAAGACAAGAGTCCGGACGCTGTCAAAGCAGAGAGTTTGAACAGAAATAAGGTTTTGAATTATGAGGCTTTTGTAGCAGGCTATTATCCGCAGATTACTCTATCGGGAAACGCCCCGGAATTTGAACGTGCTATTAATCCTATTACTCAGAATGACGGATCAATTAGTTTTCTTGAACAAAATCATCTGAACGCTTCCGGGAATTTGTCTTTAACACAGCGAATTCCGTTTACCGGCGGCAGAATATCTCTGTCTTCGGGAATCAGTCGAATGCAAATGTTCAGCGATAACGATATTTTGTTCTGGCGTTCGACCCCGATTCAGTTGTCACTAACACAGCCTCTTTTCAAATTCAATTCTATGAAGTGGGATTTGGAAGTCGAAAGCATCAAAAACGATAATCTTCCGCGCGAATACGCCGAGTCGATGGAAGAGATTTCGATTAATGTAACACAAAAGTTTTTCGATCTGTATATAGCAGAAATGAATGTGAAAAATAGTGAGTTCAACGTCTCAATTAACGACAGTTTATATCTAATCGCAAAAGGTCGATATAAAGTGGGTAAAATTGCCGAGAATGATCTCTTACAAAGCGAGTTGGGCTATCTAAATCAGAAAAACAGTTTGGAATACGCCAAATTGACTTATCAACAGGCAAAAGAAGATCTACTAATTTTGCTCGGGATTGAACATCAAGATATTGAAATTGTACCGCCTTTGGATATTCCCAACATACAAGTTGATCCGATTGAAGCTGTCATACAGGCAAAGGAGAATACATCCAATTTGCTTTATTACGAATTGGAAGAACTTAACGCTGATCGGCAGCTGAACATTGCTGAAAACAATAATTCGTTTAATGCAGATATTACAGCGAGTTTCGGGATGAACAAGACTACCGGAGAATTGCCTGAATTATATAGGGAAATGCTTGATCAGGAGCGATTCGGATTGAGATTTGAAATACCGCTGTTTCAATGGAATATTGGCAAGGCAAGAGTGGAAGCTGCAATGGCAAACAAGAAAATGACTGAGATTGATGTTGATATCAAAAGAAGAAATTTTGAGAAAAATATTAAATTTCAAACTCTCAACTTCCTGCAATTCCAACAGCAGGTGAGATTGTCCGCGAAATCGGACACAATCGCTCAACGCAGATTCGAAGTGGCGAAAAACAGATATATAATCGGCAAAATCGACCAAACAAAATACTTTATTGCACAACAGGAAAAAGACAGCGCCTTTCGATCATACATCAATACACTGAAAAATTACTGGGTATCATATTACAGATTGCGCCGTAATACTTTGTATGATTTTGAATATGGGATGAAGATTAATTATTGATTTATTTGAGTGTTATGTGTTAAATACTACTCATCCCTCGGTTTTATCACTCAGTTCCATCCAAATCATCAAATCCTCGTCGATTTTCTCTTCAATCGCGGATAAATCCTTGCTGAGTTTATCCAATTCAGCATAATCTATGATTTTGCCTGAATTCATCAGGTCTTCAATCCGACTCTTTTCGGCTTCTGATTCCGGAATTTCTTTTTCGAGACGGTCGAATTCACGTTGATCTTTATATGATAATTTTTTTAAAGGTCCTTTTTTCTTTTCTCTTTGAGGCTTGGCTACTTTGATTGCGGCTTTTTGTTTGCTTAGTTCTTTTGCTTCTGATTCCTTTTTCTCAAGATAGAAAGAATAATTTCCGGGATATTCTTTGACATTGCCCTTGCCGTCAAAAGCTTTTACTATTCCGACGCATCTGTCGAGGAAGGCACGATCGTGAGAAACTACTATCAGAACGCCGTAGAAATCGTCGAGATAGCTCTCTAATGAGTTTAGGGTCTGAATGTCCAGATCATTAGTCGGCTCGTCGAGAAGAAGAACATTCGGATTAGCCATAAGGACTCGGAGAAGCATTAAGCGACGTTTTTCTCCGCCGGACAAAGTTCCTACAAGTGAGGAATGTTGGCGTGACGGAAATAAGAATTTATTCAACAGATCCTTAGTGGTCAAATAGCGATCTCTGCCGATTCCCGTATCAATATATTCAGCGATTTCTTTCAGTGAACCGATCACGCTGAGATTCGGATTTAACTCATCATTGTCCTGTCGGAAGTATCCTATTTTCGAAGTAGGACCAAATTTCACTGCTCCGGTATCGGTCTTCAATTTACCTGAAAGTACGTTCAGCATTGAAGATTTCCCGGATCCGTTTGGACCGATAATGCCGATTCTGTCGCCGGGTCGGGCAAGATATGTATAGTCATCGAATAACAATTTGCCGCCGATGGTTTTTGATATGTTGTGCGCGTCGATTATTCGGCTGCCCATGAAAGAGCTTCCGAGTTCAATTTTAATTTTCTTTTCTTCGACTCCGGTCGTTTGTTTGGAAAGTTCTGAAATCCAATCTATGCGGCTGCGCTGTTTTGTTCTTCTTGCTCTCGCGCCGCGTTGCAACCATGCTAATTCCGTACGAAGTTTCACGCGCGCTCTGTTGGCTTCGGAGTTCTGAGCTTCTACAAGCAATTCCTTACGTTCGAGATATGTCTGATAATTACCCGGGAAAGAATATAGTTTGTTCTGATCCAATTCAATAATGCGAGTCGATACGGCATCGAGGAAATATCTGTCGTGAGTAACGATCAGCAAAGAAGTGCCGGCTGCCTGCAGGCGATCCTGCAACCACTGAACCGAATCAACGTCAAGATGGTTTGTAGGTTCATCGAGTATCAATAAATCGGGAGCTGAAAGCAAAGCTTTTGAGAGAGCCACTCGCTTTTTCAAGCCGCCGGAAAGAGAACCGACCGATTGATTAATATCAGTGATACCGAGTTTATGCAATATCTTCTCAGCTTCTCGCTCCAAAGCCCAACCGCCGGCATCTTCAATTTCTCTGTTAAGATCCTGTACTTTTTCTGAAAGGGTATCATCAAATTCCTGTTCCAACAAAGCGCATAAACGGGTGTGCTCTTCAAGACTATTATATACTTTGGGTTTTGCCTTCATCACAGCATCAATAATGATTTCGTTAGAATCGAAAACAGGAAGCTGATGTAAATATTCAAATCGCGCATCGTTATTGAAAACTACACTGCCTTCATCGGGTTCTTCTGTTCCTGCGACAAGTTTTAGCAAAGTTGTTTTGCCGATCCCGTTTCTTCCGATCAGACCGACCCTGTCACCCGGCTCCATTCCAAAAGAAACGCCCTCAAAGAGGGGCCCGCGATCATAAGCTTTAGATAAATTATTACAAGCAAAAATTGGCATTTATTCTATTTCCAAAAGTTTTGTCAAAATTCAAACCGCAAATTACTCAATCGGGAGTTCTTAGGGGCAATAAATAATTTTGATACAAGACAGAATAAACTTTTCTTGATTCAATATTATCAGCAAGAATCAGTCAATAATTCTGATAATAATATTATTATATATGAACAACGGCATTGAAACATGGATTATATTGAAGAAGACGCAATTAGATATTTTCGTTCGGACAATAACTGCGCGCAGGCAATTCTGAAAGCCTTTGCCGACGAGATCGGAATAGACATAGATT
>JAQIDA010000284.1 GCA_027858275.1 Candidatus Kapaibacterium sp.
TCTTTAGCCATTCTTCAGAGTAGCCGACTGTTTCGGGCTGTCCATTTTGATTTTTAACATAGCCGTCATTGTATTTTGTAATGAGATAATAAGCGAGATCAGTCCATTTCCTCATCATGCTTATCGTTTGACCGGCTGTATAATCCGTCAAGAATTCAGCGGCTAAATTTTTATCTGTTTTATATAATTCAAGTGCGGCTGATTCAATCGCTTTTTGCCTCGAGATTACTTTGTTTTCAATTTCCGACTGAACTTTTTGAACGTCTTTGACAGCGTCCGACCAACGTAGGTTTGTATAATTAGAGACCAGATTGAAAATCCACCAAGCGCAATCGGGACTGAACTTTTTCAGGCTTCCGGTATGAAAGGATTTTGGAATACTTGTCGCGCATGAATATATGGGAGTAAAACATGTGAAATAAGTATCATCCTCGCCAAACCAAATTAATCCTCCTATTTCATTCGGCAAGAACGAACGCATTTGGGCTATAAAAGACCATGAAGTGTTATATGTCGAAATAGGTCTTTCCCATGAATACTGCTCGCCGTCAATTTCGTAAGACAAAGGCCTGTTGCGGTTTGGATTTCCGAAAGGTCCGGCTTCAATGCCGACAGTCATATCAAAAGGAGTATCCTCATAATGATCGCGCATTATAGAAATTACATCTTTTAATTCGAGTTTTTTATCAGGCTTGATCCACAGAGGATATCTTTCGGCTCCCGGAACCCCGCGATGATAATCCGCTGACAGATTCAAAGACGGTGCGGCGCGGCGGAACATGCTCCAAACTCTTGATTCGCAATACTTCAATCTTTCGGGAGTGGCCGGGTTGTATGCCTCATTGAATCTAAAAGGCTGCCCCGATTTTGGATTGTAATATCCTTTTTCAACTGCGAATTTAATTACGTTTTTTGAAAACCGACAATTCACAGGATCGTTAAGCGGAAATTCTCCGATACGTGACATATTGGCGTGACCGCTGATGTATCCGTCAGGAATTCTAATCGCGACCCAGATCGCTCCTTCGCCTCCGGTACCCGTGCCGACCATTTCAAGAATCCATGCTTCATTGGGATCAGCTATAGAGAAAGATTCGCCTTCGCTTGCGTATCCGTATTTGTCAGCGATTGAAGTAATTACTTCTACCGCTTCGCGTGCGGTTTTCGCTCTTTCGAGAGCTAAAGACATGAAATGCCAATACTCAATATATTTGGAATGATTCCACAGTTCTTCTCGACCGACAAAAGTAGTTTCGCCGATTGATACTTGAAATTCGTTTAGATGGAATCCGACTATCGCGTTTGTATGAGCAACTTGGGGAATTTTGCCTTTGACTTTTTTTCGGCTTCCGTAAGAGACAGAATCACCGAGATTGTGATCTGCCGACGGCTTCTTTTTGAGATGATAGAGCCATTCAGCGTCATTAGTATAAGTGAGGTACGCGCTGCCGTCAGAAGAAGCACCTTTTGTAACAATGAAATTTGAGCAGGCATTAGCGGCATTATATGAGAATACGCCGGCAATTAACAGGAATAAGAGTCTCGAAATCTTCATCTGATCTTGTTCTTTTCAATTATTTAACTAACAGAAAACAAGATAAGGAAAAACTTTTTATTTTTGCTTGATTTCTTCTAAAACTTCGTCGTTGAATTTATCAATTCTCTGAATATTATAATATACTCGGTCATCCACGACTACAACCGGAAATGAAAAGCCAAGGGGTTTGCCGTTTACAAAATAAACTAACTTGTGCATGATTGATCGATAAGTTTTGTTTTGTATATCATATTCTGTAAATTTAACACCGACATCGGCTAAAAATTCAGTGATTTTTGTGCATCGACCGCATTCATGATTGCCAAAAACAGAAACGCGTGTATTGGAAGGATCTTTGACAAAGTTGCGGCTCATTATTCTTACAAAATGATCTAAGGGAAGCAATTCTTCTTTGACAGCGATTGAGTCAGCAATTGGTTCAACTTTAACTGAATCTGTTGATATTGTCGCTGAACTTTTAGAAATATCATCAGCTTGTGCGCTGATTGAGAAAAACACAATAATTAGTATTATGGATATAAGAAAAGATTTCATATTCTGTTGTCCGAATAAATATTATTAATAACCACTTCACGAAAAATATGACGCAATTATTCGCTCCTTATTATAATCAAGACTGAACAGAATTAACCGGTATTCAGAG
>JAQIDA010000038.1 GCA_027858275.1 Candidatus Kapaibacterium sp.
AGATCCGGCAGAAGCAGCAGTAAAAAAGGAGAAGTGATAATTCAGACTTCTCATTCAGAGAATGAAGCAATCCAAGCGACTATGTTGAATTCCTACAAAATGTTTTTCAATTATGAACTTAATCACAGAGCCACCGCAAATTATCCGCCTTTTTACAGCTTTTCAATTATTGAATTTACAGGCAAGAGGGAAAGCGATGTGATAAGAAATTCAAACGGTTTTGTCAGATATTTACCCAAGAACAATGATTCGCTCATAATCTGCGGTCCTACCGAACCGTCAATACCCAGATTAAGAAAGAATTACAGAAGAATAATTACCGTCAGAGCGGACAAACAAAAGGATCCTTCCGGCAATAAGATGAAGTACTATTTAAAATATGCCCTTAAATTTTATGAAAAGAATTTCAGTACATCAAATGTAAAAATGACTATTGATATTGATTCTTTTGCAAGTCTTTGAGTCATGTTATCCGGACTTTTCAGCTAAAGGGAAATCGACAATAAATTTTGATCCTTTGCCAAGTTTGCTTTCAACAGATATTTTGCCATTGTGCAGTTCTACCAATTTCTTTACAATTGATAAACCAAGACCTGAACCGGATTCACCTCCGGTTGGTTGAGCTGATAATCTTTGAAAAGCGCCAAATATTTTTGACAAATCGTCTTTACTGAATCCCGGGCCGTTATCCTTGATCTCAATTCGAGCAATTGAGTTTTTAAATTTGTTAGTCGTTTGTTTAACGTTAATACTAATAGTTTTTCCCAAGGGAGAGTACTTGATCGCATTGCTGAGTAAATTATCCAAAATCTCAGTTATTCTAATTGGATCCCCCTCAATGAATCCTTCAAATAATTCATCCTGTTCAAAGACAATATCCTGACTTTTTTTAAGAGCATTCAGAAGGTTTTTATCGATTGAGTCTGTTACAAGTTCGTTGATATTTATCATTGTTTTATTTAATGTGGTTTTGCCGCTCTCAATCTTTGCGCTGACCAATAATTCATTAACAAGATTCATCATCATATCAGATGATTCTAATATCAAATCAAGCAACTCATCTGCATCCTTGTCTAAACGGCTCTCTCTTTTAATCATTTTTGCGCCTCCCATAATAACGCCGAGAGGCTTGCGGCAATCATGGATGGTCATATTTAAAAATTGATTTTTAATTTCTATAGCTTCTTGAAGAACTTTATTTGATTGGGTTAGGCGTTTTAACTTGATTAAAGTATTTGCGCGAGCAGTAAATTCCATGCTGTTGAACGGTTTGACCAAATAATCATTGGCTCCGGCGTCAAAACCGGCCAACTTATCGTAAATATCTGTTTTGGCTGTAAGCATTAGTATCGGCAGTTGAAACAGAGATCTTTTTTCTCTGATAGCCTTGCTGACATCGTAACCGGTCATATCGGGCAACAAAATATCAAGGATCAACAGATCGAAGTCAGAGGAGGCGTCCACCATTTTCAAAGCTTCAGAACCTGTCCGAGCAATTAAAACCTCCGGATTTTGTTTGGCAAGATACTTCTTAATTAATTTGATGATAAACGGATCATCATCAATAATTAATATTTTTCCGGATTTAGCATCGATGTTTTCTTCAGGATAGTTTTTTTCTTCGTTCATATTCACTCTAAATTTGAATTATAACACGGGAGTTTAAATAATAACAACCGTCAGCATTATAATATAATGATATTTTGAATCAGAACAAAGCTGTATTCCCTGTATCGGCAGTTAGAGATGTGTTTAGTCTTAGCTACGAATACTTCAATATAATTTAACAAAAACGTCCGACCCTTAAGATAGAATCGGACATTTTTTTGTTTGATAATTCTTTGTGAAATGAATTCGAATATCGCTTAAAGACTTATTTATTCTTGAATTCCGCTTTGCGTTTTACAATGAATGCGCCGGTTCCTTCTTTGAAATCATCTGTGCCGCACACGTGCCCAAACATGAGTGATTCGAAAGCTAGGCCTTCAGCCGGAGCTAAGGAAGCATTAGCATTAATGCATTCAACAGCTGCTGATACAGCGAGTTTGCCCTTGCTCAAAATAAGCTTCATCATATCTTCCACTTTGCCGAGTAATTCATCAGAGGGATAGACGGCGTTGACAAGACCCAAGCGAAGAGCTTCATCAGCTTTAATCATGTTCCCGGTGAGAATAAGCTCAGCGGATTTACCTTTGCCGAGTACATTAGTTAATCTCTGTGTGCCACCGTAGCCCGGGATAATACCGAGATTGACTTCAGGTTGCCCGAACTTAGCGTATTCAGAAGCATAGCGCATAGTGCAGGCAAGAGTCAATTCGCAACCACCGCCGAGGGCAAAGCCGTTCACAGCCGCGATTGTCGGGATTTTCAGCAATTCTAATCTTCTCATTACATAAGAACCGTATTCAGAGAAAAGCTTTCCTTCTCGTTCACCGCATTCATGCAGTTGTACAATGTCAGCTCCTGCGGCAAATGCTTTATCGCCGCTGCCGGTCAGGATTAAGCCATAGATGTCTTTATCCAGTTCGATTGTTTTCAGAATGTCGTCGAGTTCATCGAACATTTGTTTGTTCAAGGCATTTAATTTGTCGGGACGATTAAGTGTTACTAAAGCATAGTTTTCTTTTCGTTCAAAAATTACTGTTGAATATTCCATTATCTTTCCTGAATAGTTGCTGAATTAATACTTATATTTAAAGAAAAATTGTTCTCATGTATTTCAGTTCAATATAAGAAATAAAGATGATATTAAGCTGAACAATTTTTGAATATTATTGATATTAATTCTCATTTATTTAATTAATCCAAACATGCCGGCGTGCTGTTTCCCGGAATATTAGTAATTTGCGAAAATAAATATGATTGTTTTAGATGACCCTAATAAGCGATTGATGAAAATAAACTCTGTCGGTAAAAAGTTAGAGACAATTACCCGAATAATTGTTTTTTTATTCCTGGCTGCTTTTTTTGTTCTTACCGGATATTTTGAATCTCAAGCTCG
>JAQIDA010000087.1 GCA_027858275.1 Candidatus Kapaibacterium sp.
GTACACCCGGGACTTTGCTCCGGAATTGGTGGGGATGTTGAGCGGTATAGGCATTCAGAAGCCGGAAAAGTAAAATTTAGCAATTCCCATGTCTCAATGTCAGATATTGATTTAATAAATCATTATGAACAGCTCGGCATATCACGTATATTGTATATTCAATCAGATCGATTAGAGAATCCTAAAGGCTTTGACAGGGAAGATCTTATCCGTGTTTCTGAAGGATGCAAATCAAGAATTACTATCTATCAAAATGTCAACAATCACGACCAACTCGTAGGTATACAATCTATGTTGAAGCAGCGAGTGGATTCAGTAGTTATCGGTAAAGCACTTTTCGAAAATAGGTTCCCCTGCCAGAAAATATGGAGAGAAATTGAGGCTGAACTTGAGACCGATTCGGATTATGAAGATGACACAACAAAATAAATATTAAATAAACTTCAGAGTGATTACTATGAAAAGAATCCCTAAATATCTGCTGTCGATCCTAATGATCGTCTTTTTATCAGGCTGTGCGTTAACATATTCGGCAGATGATCTGAACGAAAAAACAAGCAAGGTCTTTCCCCAAACCAAAGAAATGACAAAATTTGGTATGACAGCCAAAGTATCTGTTATGAATCCGAGTTTTTCCATGTCCGGCAAACAGAACAGACTGTTTTTAAACATCAATATTTCGGCATCAACAAAGATTCCCTTGATTGGAAACAAGACTTTCAAAGGCTATTTCATAGTGTCTGCTCAGCCGGTAATAAAAGGTTCAACAATCTATTGTTCAAATATCAAAGTTAACAAATTCGATGCCGCCGGCATTCCTAATAGTGTTGAGGATATAATTGTTGCGATAGCCAGTGAATACATCCAAGATGTTCCGATTGTAGAGCTAACCGGAGTCACCGCAAAACTCGTCAAAAGCGTGAGCGTAAACGCAGAGGATAAACTTGTTGTAAATTGGGGCATATAATAACTATGTGATTGATTGATTATTTTTCATCCGATGACTTCTTCGTCATCGGATGAATGAAAATTATTCCTCTTCCTTCACCGGCCACCAAACCCAAGTAGCATAAGCAGCTAAAAACAACAATACACCCAGTCCGCACAAACCGGCAGGCTCACCCCAAAAAGCAGAAAAATGCTTCATTTTCGCAGTACCAGGATTGTTCCTCTCATAAACAACAGAGACTGTCTGACCTGCGATATAATCGTCCTTGTCACCCGTCGTAACAAGTTCCCGGAATATATGCTCCATTCCGTTGGCATCAGTGAAAATCACATTCGGATAATAGCGCTCATTACCCGGCACAGTCAAAATAGTCTTGCTTTCTTCAGACAACACAACTGACTTAATTACCCCTTCAGTCTCGATCGGATCAACAATATCACCGGCTGTAATACTGTTGTAATAGAGGAAGCCGACATAAATAAACAAAACTCCCGCAAGCGCTGCGAGAATTGTGTAAAAAGCTCTTTTCATTTATTACTCATTTATTTGGAACTCGTTTTTTCTAGATAATCTATTGAAAAGGAATATATCAGAAAAAATATATAGCATTACTTCTTCCGCATCATCACATAAACTGCCAAATGCGTGGAGAATTTTCCTTGTACTTCGACAGTCTTCAATTCTTCAATTTGGAAAATACCCGCAAATAGAGATTCTAACTCAACTTCTGAAGAAAAATAGAGTTCAGTCCCGAGCGGCGTTATCCGGTATTTTCCTTTTCCTCCAAACTGCGGACTTTCTTCACTAAAACATACCGATAAATATCGACCTCCGGGTTTCAACATACGGTTGACATTTTTTGCGTATTGCCCTCTGTCATTCGGGAAAATATGATGAAGCAGCTCCCAGTCATATACAAAATCATATCTGTTCCAAAGTTCAGGATGTTCCTCAAGCACATCGGCAACTCTGAAATTACAACTAAGGCCTTTGCTCTCGACATTATTTCGAGCAGTTGCAATTGCGGCGTCTGAAATATCTACTCCGGTTGCCTCGATACCCGTTGCTGACAAATAAGCAACATAATTCCCGATACCGCAACCAAGCTCCAACACCTTGGATTGTATCAGTTTTCGATCATCAAATATTTTTTTAAGAAGGGCAGGAGGCGTTTCAATATTCCACGGAATATCTTTTTCGGACATAGTCAAATATATCTCTTCCATTTGCTCTTTGATACCCATCTGATGTCCGCCATATTCATTTTTAAAATTTATATATACTCAGAGACAGATGCAGCCATGCATTATTATAAAAATTCGGCAAATATATCAAATTGAAAAGCGTCACAAACAAAGAAGGCTGAATAATTCTCTTGTCTGAACAAACAGAAATTCTCTTGTCTGAACAAACAAAAATTATCCGTATATTTGCCTTTCTTTGAAAATTAAATATTGGGGACGAAACGGCTTCGACGGGGTGACGGCTCGCGAATGTCGCATGTCGAGCTTGTTCGGTGCTGCTCGTAAATACAACCGTTCAATGGTTATAAATGCCAACAATGATTACGCACTGGCCGCTTAATTAAGTGACCACGTCTCCTCGGGATCGTACCTGTTCGGTTCTGTTGAGACGTTGCAATAACAGGATAGTAAGATTTTGTACTACGGGGGATCTTATGAAAATAAAACCGGTGATCGCGGGCAATGTTCCTGTCGTTCGGAGAACGATGTCTGCTAAAATTATAGAACGACTAAACATGTAGAAGCTTCGAGAAAAGCTCTTCGGACGCGGGTTCGACTCCCGCCGTCTCCACTCAAAAAACATTCGTTCTGACACTTATTTATCAGGGCGAGTGTTTTTATCGTTAACGCCGCAACAATGTATAAAGACATCTTGATTTTTTCCATTTCATTTTGATAAGTTTTTAATATTATTATTA
>JAQIDA010000125.1 GCA_027858275.1 Candidatus Kapaibacterium sp.
CCTTTAAGATACGTCCTCAGATGGAATACACTAAAGAAAGTGTAATCCATCATATACATAATAATCTTTCTCTTGGTTTTCGCAACCACAGCCCAAGCTCAAGTGAAAGAATACTATGTAAGATGCGATCCGGCAGAATTAGAGAACATCTATGATAATTACGATGAAGATATATATATCCCGGTGACAATCACATATTTAGACCAAACAATCACAGATGTCAGAATGAGAATTCGCGGGGACGGTACACGAGTTTTCCCTAAAAAATCATTAAAATTTAAATTTGATAAAGAGCCGTTTTTCAATGGTCGTGAGACAGTGAATATAAATGCTGAATATGAAGATAAAACTCTCACAAGACAATATTTAGCGAGCCGATTGATGGAAGAATCCGGGCAAACTTGTTTTTCCTGCGAGCATGTCCGACTATATATAAATGATGAGTATCGCGGCCTGTATTTGATGATCGAAAATGTGGACGAAGAATTTCTCTCAGCTAACGATCTCGACAAGGACGGCAATCTATATAAAGCTACTTATATCGGAGCTTGCCTGAGTATTTGGGACGACGTTCACAAGCATTGGGAAAAGAAAACAAATGAAAACGGCGATCATTCTGATTTACAAGATTATATTGACACACTCAATTCCGTGTCTGATTCCGGCTATTATGATTTTGCTCATGAATTTATGAACTATGATGAAATGGTCAATCTTTTGGCTTTGAATAACCTGCTGGCTAACGGCAGTACATACAATCATAATTATTATATGTATCACAATCCCGCTACTGATAAATGGTCGATGCTACCTTGGGATATGGACAAAACATTCGCCCGATATGGCTATTGGCGGACTTATACAGATTTCGGCGGTCGTCCGGATAATCCATATTTTGAACGAGCTATGACGGTTGATCCAATATATATAGATATTCAAAATCGAATAAAAGAATTGAGCGAAACTGTTTTTAATAACGAGCATATTAAACCGATTAGAGACAGTCTGATCGCTGTCCTCAGGAACTCGGTAATCGAAGATAAATATGATAATGTCGAAGACGAAGCGGAGTGGCTGAAAAATCTTGATAATGATTTTCATTTTGTAAAAAATCGCTACTCCACAATTGTTAAGCAATACGGCGAGGCTTTGAGAAGTTTCAAAACTGAGCGAACCGACGGTGTTTACACCGGAGATGTGCAGCTTGTTTGGCATCCTTGTATGAGTCCGCGCGGCAAGGATATCACATACAAATTAATCTACAGCACACAAATCCAAATGATCGTTAATGTAAAAGAAATCAGCGATTTGACTGATACTACATACACATTCAAAGCAGGCGATTTGCCGGAAGGGAAATACTGGTGGCGTATTGAAGCGAGCGACGGAGAATACTCAGTCGGCGGAGTAGATAATTTTAATGAGTTCGTCTATAAACGAGGGACTAAACTTTGCGGCAATATTGAATCAAACAGTATTTTACGAAAGCGTGACGCCCCTTTTTTAATCGATAATTGCGATCTAAAAATCATGCCGGGCGTATCATTAACAATTGAAGCCGGTGTTGAAATCAGGCTCAGCGACACTTCGGATATTTATATATTCGGCGAGATTCACAGCGAGGGAAATGAAGAGAATCCTGTGATTATCAGACCGATGAGAAACGCAGATCGTTGGCAAAAACTCTCAATAATTGATCCGACCGGGCCTTGCGATTTTACTCACACAGTCTTTGATGACGGGCGAATGCGAATATCCTCCGCCGTGACACATATAACAAATTGCCAATTCATTCAGACGAATAATTTTTCCGCTGATCCGATTTTCAAAGTCTTTAGCGGAAGCTTTTATTTCAATGATAATATCGTTCTCGGGAACGACAGCGGCGAGGGGATTCTTCTTTCGTATTCCAAAGCGTACACAATGAACAATATATTCCGAGATGTCCCTGACGCGATTGAATATGTGAAAGTCAGCCAAGGCGAAATTCGAGATAATCTTGTCACGGATTCTCCCGACGACGGAATTGATATGAACGGTTGCGAGAACATCATAGTCAGCGGCAATCGGATTTTCGATTGCGCGGACAAAGGAATTTCAGCGGGACATGACGGTTTCGGAATCAGCAAGGATATAATCATTGAGCGAAATCTTATAGTCAATTGTTCTCAAGGAATTTGCGTCAAATCAGGCTCGACACCTACGATCATTAATAATACTCTATATAACAATTATTACGGTATCAATTGCTTCAAAAAGATGAACGGCACAACCGGCGGCAAACCCGTGATTATCAACACGATTATAGCAGGATCACGAGGTGCGGATTTGAATTTGGACGCTGAATCAGTTGCGACTGTTTCATATTCCTTGAGCGATACCGATGAATTGCCCGGTACTGAAAACATCAAAGCAGATCCCGGATTTGCGGACAGCGCGAACTTTGACTTTTCATTAAAAAGAACATCGGTATGTATCAACGCCGGGGACCCTATTTTTGAAGCAGATTCGGACGGAACACGTTCCGACATCGGAGCATTTTATTATAACACAAGCGACCGACAAATTGTAATCAACGAGATAAATTATAATAACGCCCCGGATTTTGATCCTGAAGATTGGCTGGAATTTTATAATCCTAACGACGAAGATGTTGATATTTCCAATTGGTATTTTAGCGATGATAATGACGCGAATAAATTTGTTTTCCCGACAGGAACGATAATTTCAAGCAATGAATATCTTGTTCTCTGCAAATCAACTGAAGCTTTCTCAAAATTGTTCCCGAATGTAAAAAATATTATCGGAGACATAAATTTTGGTCTAAGCTCCGGCGGAGAGCATATACGGCTTTTCAATACAGCCGGCGAGATAATAGATTCATTAACTTATAACGACAAACTTCCGTGGCCGGAAAAGCCGGACGGCGAGGGACAAACTTTAGAACTGATCTCGGCGGATTTGGATAATTCACTTGCCAAAAGCTGGGCTGAATCCGGCGAAGCACACGGCAGTCCCGGCAAAAAGAACTCCCCGTTTGTATCAGTTAAAGAGTTGGCTGTTGAGTCGTCCACCATATTGACAATCTGCCCAAATCCGGTGAAGAATTCAGCGGAAATAAAATATAATCTTGAAGCGAATTCTTCAGTCAGCATTAATATATCAGATATTCAAGGCAGAATAATAATGAATCTGATTGAGAGTCAGT
This sequence comes from Candidatus Kapaibacterium sp., assembly GCA_027858275.1. Classification (GTDB taxonomy): domain Bacteria; phylum Bacteroidota; class Ignavibacteria; order Kapaibacteriales; family UBA2268; genus JAQIDA01. The sequence goes on from JAQIDA010000125.1 coordinate 3,209, forward strand.
ATACGGTAGCCGGCGAGCATTCGCTCGTTTTAGATAAAAAGTCACTCGCTCCCGGAATCTATTTATGCAGGATTGAAATAATCAGCGAGAATATGAGCAGGGTTAAGAGTGTTAGGTTTGTAGTGAGATAGGGAACGGTTTTGATGGATTCCACTTTCTTGAGTGGATTCCATCTTAGAACGAACCACACAAGCACGTTAAGAAGATGGAATCCACTCAAGAAAGTGGAATCCATCGAAGAACGAAGAAAAATACAGCACGCAACTTCGGAAGGTTTCTTTACCTTCCGAAGGTTTTGAAACAAAAAATAAATATTTATTTTATAATTATGAGAATCAAAAATGAACAAATTTAAAATCACGGCTTTGTTACTTTTTATGCTTTCGACTTTGAGTGCGAGTTCGCAGGTCAAAGAATATTTTGTGACATGCGATCCGGCGGAATTGGAAAATATCTTTGAAAATTATTCTGAGGATATATACATCCCCGTTACGATGACCCACGACGGAGTGACGATTGATGATATACGGATGCGTATTCGCGGTGACGGAACACGTGTATTCAGGAAAAAATCATTGAAGTTCAAATTTGATTCCGAGCCCTTCTTCGACGGTCGGGACGTTGTGAATTTTAACGCTGAATTTGAGGATCGTTCATATCTCCGACAACATCTGGCATCCAGATTATTTAAGCTGTCCGGGCAGGCTTGCTATTCAACTGAATACGCTCGTTTGTATATCAACGATAAATATATGGGCTTGTTCCTGATTATCGAGAACGTCGGCGAGCAGTTCTTGGAAGCGAATAATATGAACAAGAATTGTAATATTTACAAGGCAACTTATGACGGTGCCTGCCTGAGTGTTTGGGACGGCGTTTTCTTTCACTGGGAAAAGAAGATTAATGAAAACGGCGACCGTGAGGATTTGACGCAATTAATAAAAGGGATTAATGAAGTCCCCGATGAGGATTATAAGGCATTTATCAGTGATAAAATGAATTATGACGAGATGCTCAACATAATCGCTATGAACATAATGCTTGTGAATTCAAGCACCTACTATCATAATTATTATATGTATCACGATCTCGATACCGACAAATGGTCATACTTGCCATGGGATACTGACAAAACTTTTTCAAAATTCGGTTCCGGAGTTATGTATCTTTCGAATCGCGCGAAACCTTCCAATCCGCTGTTCCACAGGGCGATGATGGTCGAAGAAGTTTTTACCGATGTACAAAAACGAATTGAGGAAATCTCAACGGACTTTTTCAATAATGATTATCTGCAAGCAGTTCGCGATAGTTTGGTCGAGGTGCTTAGACCGTCCGTTCTCGAAGACGATCAGGACGATATTCCCGATGAAGCTGAATGGCTCAAAAGAATCGATCAAGATCATCATTTTATCAAAAACAGATTTAATCTGATTTCAAAGCAATACGGCGAAGTCCCTAAATTGTTCAAAGTGATTCCCTCTAACGAAGTTTTCACGGGCGATGTGACTTTGAAATGGCATCCCGCTGTCAGTCCGAACGGCTCCTCTTTGCAATACAAAATCTATCACAGCATGCATTTGCAAATGCTGAAAGATGTGGAAGAAACCGAACTTTTCGATGATACTACATATACATTCAAAGCGGAGGATCTCGAAGAGAGAACTTATTATTGGTACGTGGTCTGCTATGACGGAAAACATGAAGTATGGGGGATCGATAATTTCAATTATTTCACATATAAAACCGGCACAAAACCGGCTTGCGAAATTTCAACGAATACAACTTTCACCAAAGAGAAATCTCCTTATTTGATTGAGAATTGCAACTTGACAATCAAGCCCGGCGTTAAACTCACTGTCGAAGCCGGAGCTGCAATCAGGCTCGGTGACACATCCGATATTGTTATACTTGGAGAAATGATCTGCCTTGGTACTGAAGAGGAGCCGATTAGTATTCGTACAACTGACTCGCCGAATAATAATCACAGATTGATATTTAAAGACGCGACGGGAACTAATAAATTCAATTATGTGAATTTTGATGAAGTGAAATTCTTCTCGACAGTGAGCGATCTCGAGATTTCAAATTGTAATTTCATAATTAACGAGAATATCAGCGACGACGATATTTTCAAAATTTACGAAGGTGATTGGACTTTTCGAAATAATATCGTCAGAAGCAACGGCACAGGCGAGGGGATTGTACTCTCGTATTCCGACGCAATAACCGAAAACAATGAATTCTATAATTGTCCCGATGCTGTAGAATATATCACAGTTGACGACGGCTTGATTCGCGGCAATTTAGTTGTGAATTCGCCTGATGACGCAATAGATCTGAACGGTTGCCAAAATATAATAGTTGAGGAAAATCATATAATCGGCAGTGTTGATAAAGGTATCTCAATAGGGCATGATGTTGACAGAACATGCACAGATATTATCGTCCGACGCAATATAATCGAACAATGCAGATATGCTTTGACAGTCAAATCCGAATCAACAGTGCTTGTCGAGAACAACATTTTTTATAACAATGATATATCAATTAATTGTTATAAATACTTCGAAGGCAAAGCCGGCGGTATGCCGACAATCGTGAATTGCATAATCGCCGGATCGAAAGAAGAAGCCGTCCGAGCGGACGCAGAATCAATCGTAAAAATATCATATTCGCTTTGTGATACGGATGTGCTTGAGGGCGAAGGCAATCTCAATGCCGATCCGAAATTCAAGGACGCTCCCGCAGGGGATTTCACACTTGCCGACGACTCTCCCTGTATAAATTCAGGCGACCCGGCAAGCAAGCAAGACCCCGACGGCACAAGAGCCGATATGGGAGTTTTCCCGAGCAATCAGAGTTCAATGCCGATTGTGATAAACGAAATTAATTATAATAACTCTCCGGATTTTGATCCTGAAGATTGGGTGGAATTTTATAATCCTGCTGCTGATCCGGTTGATATATCTGCATGGTACTTTAGCGATGACAATGACGGCAATCGGTTTGTTTTCCCCGAAGGAACTGAAATAGCCGCAAGCGGTTATCTCGTGCTGTGCAAGGAGCGCGCCCCGTTTACCGCGCTTTTCCCCAACGTTCATAATATTATCGGAGATATGGACTTCGGTCTCAGTTCCGCCGGAGAGCATATACGTTTGTTCAATGCTCAAGGCATTATCATTGATTCACTAACTTATGACGACAAAGCACCTTGGCCGGAAGAAGCCGACGGCAGCGGCAAAACTCTTGAGCTGATCGACGCGAATTCTGACAATGCTCTGCCCGAAAGCTGGGCTGATTCAGGAGAAGTTCATGGTACGCCGGGTAAATTGAATTCAGTAAGCAACGGTAGCGAAGATATTACAAACACCGGCAATCTCAGCCTGTCCAATTATCCAAATCCATTCAACGAATCGACGATTATTAAGTATTACGTCCCTGAATTAACAGCTGTTACGCTTGAATTATATAACTCAACAGGCAGAAAACTCGCCACTTTGCTCAATCAAGCCGCAAAGGGCATCGGGGAACATACCCTCATTTATGATAAATCACTTCCGAACTCGGGGACTTATTTCCTGAGAATGAAGACTTCGGCAGGGGAGAGTTTGGTGATTCCGATAGTGATTTTGAGATAGCTGTTTGTGTTGCAACCGTGGGGTTAACCCCATGGTTGAAGGAAAAAATTAATCTGCGAAATTTACTCTCTTTCGATATTATTATGTTATTTGCTCGAAAAGTGATATTTTTGCGAAAAGAATTGAATTGTAAAATGAATATATAAAGAGAACAATGAAGATTATACCAGTCGAATCCGGTCCTGTCGCAACATACGGATATCTGCTGATTGACAGCAAAAGTCAAAAAGCTATAATGATCGACGTTCCTATGGATTGTACCGACGCGGTAATTTCTGTTCTGGAACAAAACAGCGCAGAGTTGGAGACAATCCTCCTGACCCATACGCATTGGGATCACATGGTTGATTGTGCAGCTCTGCAAAAGGATACCGGCGCGGAAGTTTATGTTCACCCCGATGATAATTACAGATTATCAGATCCATTGAGCCACTCTATAGTCAAGCTGCCTTTTCCCATAGAGCCCGTAGTCCCTCAGAAGTATTTGGAGCACGGCGACGCAATCGCTTGCGGCAGTATCATAATGGAAGTACGCCATACACCGGGACACAGCGAAGGCGGATGTTGTTTTATTGAAGCAACGAACAATGTCGTTTTCAGCGGTGACACTTTATTCGCAGGCAGTATAGGTAGAACAGATTTGCCCGGAGGTGATTTAGATTTACTCCTGAATTCAATCAACGATCAGCTTATGACCTTGCCCGACACTATGAAAGTTTTTTGCGGACACGGCCCGGTGACAACAATAGCCGAAGAACGAGCAAATAATCCATTCTTAATACAAAAGAACTGTTGAACTTAACTCAATATTAACAATGAGTTAGAATAATATGAAAATAAATTCATCAAATAATAATGTTCTACTTAGAATACTATTCGTAAGTTGTATTTTCGGTATTGTGCTTATGGGCGGATGTTACTCATTCACCGGCGGGACAATCCCGGAACATTTGAAGACTCTGAACATCGGTTCGGTCAATGATCGTAGTGGTTACGGCGATCCGAGATACAGAGAAATGCTTGAGCAATTACTGGTTGATAACTTTCAGGCCGACGGGTCTTTCGACATTGTAGAAAGAGGCGGCGACGCGAAACTTACGACAACCATCATCTCAATTAATGATCAGATGATGACCGTAAGACCCGGCGAATCCGAAACCGAAAGAAAGATCACCGTTAATTGTGAAATTGAATACTACGATGTCGTAAAAAAGAAAGTTCTTAAGAAGAAGACTTATTCAAACTTCGATGTATACGAGCTGACTAATCCTCAGCAAGGTCGAATTGACGCGATAAGTAACGCTTTAACGCAAGCTTCTGATGACATTCTTTTCGATATTGTTTCTGGATGGTAATATTTGTTGATGGTTAAATTTTTGGAGTAGCAAATTATCCGCCTATGGAAAATTTTATACTTATTGCATACGTATTGGCTCTGACTGTGCTCTTCGGATTCGGGATGCACGGACTTTATATGCTGTACTATTTTCATAAGACAGCTCATATAAATCACAAAGCAGACGAACTGACGGATAACTTTCCGGTAGTAACAGTCCAATTGCCGATGTTCAACGAAATGTATGTAGTCGAAAGACTCATTCGTGCCGTTTGCGAAATCAATTATCCGATTGATAAACTCGAAATTCAAGTTCTTGATGATTCTACTGATGAAACAGTTGAATTGTCCAAGAAGTTGACCGAAGAGTTCAAAGCAAAAGGTTACGATATAAAACATATTCAAAGAGTTGACCGGACCGGCTACAAAGCAGGCGCTTTGAAAGAAGGTATGTCAACGGCTCGCGGTGAATTTATCGCTATTTTCGATGCTGATTTTGTGCCTAACGAAGATTTCTTGATGAAAACCATTCCGCATTTCGCTGACGAAGGAATCGGATGTGTTCAAACTCGTTGGGAACATTTGAATGAAGATTACTCAATGTTGACTCGCGCTCAGGCTCTGGCTCTTGACGGTCACTTTGTTATCGAACAGCAGATCAGAAACAAAGCGGGTTTCTTTATCAATTTCAACGGTACAGCCGGGGTTTGGCGCAAGACCACAATCGAAGATGCAGGCAATTGGCAGGCTGATACTTTGACGGAAGATTTGGATCTCAGCTACAGAGCTCAGCTCAACGGTTGGAAATTCATTTTCTTACCCGATGTATCTTCTCCCGCAGAACTTCCCGCAGACATTAACGCACTCAAAACTCAGCAATTCCGCTGGACTAAAGGTGCTATCGAAACAGCAAAAAAAATCCTTCCGAGAGTTTTAAAATCAAATCTCTCATTGAAGTTAAAGATGGAATGTACTGTGCATCTAACCAGTAATATAGTTTTCCCGTTTATTATTGTTGTAGCTCTGATGAATATACCCATCGTTTTGATTAAAAATCAAATCGGCGGTTTGGACGGTTATTACACACTACTGTCAATATTTGTTTTGGCTTCGGCCTCCACTTTCCTGTTCTATATGTACGCGCAGCGGGCCATTCATTTGGATTGGAGGCGGAGAATACTCCTGTTCCCGATTTTCCTCGGCGGCAGTATGGGATTTGCTGTTAATAACACTAAGGCGGTCTTGGAAGCATTGTTTAATATCAAAACAGGCTTCGCTCGCACTCCTAAATACAAAATCGAAACAGGCAAAGACAAATGGCAAAAGAAAAAATATGTGGGACGCAAAATTGGTGGTACTGTATATTTTGAATTGTTCATGACTTTGTATTTTATCGTAGGAATCGGTATATCAGCTTATTATATGGAAATAGCGGCCATTCCCTTCCAATTGCTTTTCCTATGGGGATTCGGCGCTGTAGGATTTATGTCATTGAAACATGCGCTCAGTAAGTAAACTAATCATATTATCGGCGGTCGTGTTCATCTCGACCGCCTTTTTTTTGGCCGTTGATGTATCAGCCCAAAAACGATCCTTGACTCGCGCAGCTGTCAGCTCAGGCATCAGAG
>JAQIDA010000126.1 GCA_027858275.1 Candidatus Kapaibacterium sp.
GTTTGGCATCGTTTTGTCGAGATTGTTCTGATTATCAAAGATTTTCAATTGATCCTTATAAAAAAATATATTAATTATACTGACAAAAGAGGTTCCGGGTGAGATTTGTTCCCACATTAGTAATTGTCATTTTATTAGGCAGTTCAGTACTTCTGTCCGATAATTATTATGTCGGTCCTGATAAAGACCATGAAAATATAGGAGATGTCCCTTGGGAAAACCTTATGCCCGGCGACAGTGTTTTGATATATCCGAGAGACGAAGCTTATAAAGAAAAATGGGTGATATGCAGAGTCGGCACCGAGGCCGAGCCGATAGTCGTGAAAGGAATAATTGACGCGGAGGGTAATCTTCCCGTTATTGACGGAAGGAACGCAACTACTCGTCCTGAGTTAAATTTTTGGAATGAAGAGCGCGGCGTTATTAAAATCGGCGGTGCGAACAAACCGGCTGATACAACTCCCGAATATATAATTCTTGAGAATCTCGACATCAGAAGCGGTCGTCCTCCGTTCAAATTCAGCGGGCGCAACGGAGAAACTTCCTATGTAAAAAACTGTGCGGCTGTTTATATCGAAAAAGGTAAACATATTGTTGTGAGGAATTGTATTCTGCATGATTGCGGCAACGGTTTATTTTCAGGCGGCGAAGATATTGTCGTGGAATACACTCATATCTACGACAACGGTATTGAGGAAAGCTGGTATGAACATAATAATTATACAGAAGCTGACGGCATCCTTTTTCAGTATAACTACTTCGGTCCGCTCAGAGACGCTTGCGACGGCAATAATCTGAAAGACAGATCGCGCGGCACAATCATCAGATACAATTTTATAGAGGACGGAAACCGCCAGTTAGATTTGGTTGATACAGGCAAGGAATTGTTCTATACATCAGAAAAATACAGGTCGACTTTCGTTTATGGAAATATATTAACCGAACACGACGGCGAGGGGAACAGCCAAATTATACATTACGGCGGTGATTCCGGGGATGAGATTCGTTATCGAAAAGGAACTCTTTATCTACACCATAATACAATCATTTCATATCGACCCGGGAACGCGACTTTGGTGCGTTTGTCCTCGGAAGATGAAACCTGCGACGCACGGAATAATATTATTTATACTATCGCTTCGGGCAATAAATTCGCTATGATTGGCGATCAGGGGACATTAAATCTCCGAAATAATTTCATCAAACCTGATTGGGTTATCAGTCACGGCAATACAGACGGAACAGTCAATACCGAGAATAATATTGGGCAAAATGATCCCGGATTTGTCAACTTCGACGAAACTGATTTTCATCTAAGCGAAGAGTCTCTCTGTGTTAACTCCGGAGCATATCTCGACGCTAAGATTATTGAAGAATACAGCCCTCAATATCATTACATACACGAAAGATTGAGAGAGCCGCGCAAAGACATTGGAATGCCGGATATAGGAGCGTACGCTTATGACATTCCCGCAGGGATCAAAGATATTTCTTCATCGGATAATATTAATATATATCCTCACCCGGTTTGCGACGAGTTGATAATAAAAGCAAACTCAGCAGATAAAATCGAAGTACTAAATGTAAACGGTAAGATATTAAAAACAATAAGCACTAATTCAGCAGATGAAATCAGAATTGATTGCCGGGCAATGGATCTAATTCCCGGAGTATATTTTGTTCGTATATATGAATTTGGCGGAGTAGTGAAAACCGGGAAGTTTGTGTTTGTCGGAAGGTAAAATTGATTGCTGTTTGCTTCTACGGTTTCAACCCGAACTATTCTTGAGTTTGTTGTAACTGCCAGCAACGGATAGCTTCAGCTATCCGCTAAAACAATCGTTCTTGATGTTATGCATAGTGCTAAAGCACTATGTTGCGATAAAACAAATGAATAATTCGGGTTAATTTTCTTGAAAGGTTACCGGGTAATAAACATAAAAACAAAAGCCGCCCAAATTGGACGGCTCTACAATTACTAAGATCAATATTCCATTAAAAAGATATTATCCCTTAACAGCCTTAATCTTCTCAGTCAACTTAGGCAATACATCAAAAATATCGCCGACGATACCATAATCGCAAGCGCTGAAAATCGGAGCGTCTTTGTCTTTGTTGATCGCTACGATAAATTTGGATGTTGTGATACCTGCCATGTGCTGGACCGCACCGGAAATCGCCGCGGCGATATACAATGACGGAGCGACTGTTTTACCGGTCTGACCGACTTGTTCGCTGTGAGGTCTCCAACCTGCATCAACTACCGCGCGAGAAGCGCCGACAGCGCCGCCGAGTGCATCAGCCAAATCTTCGATAATATTATAATTTTCAGGGGCTTTAATACCTCTTCCGCCGGATACAATAGCGTCAGCTTCGAGCACATCAAGTTTGCCTTCGTTTTTAGTCACTGATGTAACTTGAGCTTTAGCGTCATCAGCACTCACTTCAGGACTCATTTCGCGTACGGCGCAATCGGCAGGATTGGCTTTAGCTGTGAATACATTTGGACGAAGTGAGTAAATTTGATTTTCAGTATTGACTTTTGCTTTAACCGCTGCTTTGCCTCCGTATACAGGTTTCAAAGCTGTGATCGTACCGCCGTCTACGTTTAATTCAACGCAATCCGCTACATAACCGGCTTCGAGTTTGACGGAAACGCGCGGGGCTACTTCAAGTCCTGCGGCATTACCTGAGAATAAGACGCAGTCAGCGCCTTCAGCTTTTGCGCAATCTGCGACTATTTTGGCAGTTGCAGTGGAAGAATAAATACCCGCTACATTGTGTTTTGCGATAATGACATCTGTCAAGCCGTATTCTCCGGCTGTTTTTGCCTGTTGTTCAGTGCCGTTTACGAGTACACCCGTAACGGAAACAGAAGCCTCGGCAGCGATCTGTGTTGCTGCTGAGATAACCTCGTATGAAGAACGCTTCAGCGCGTCTTTCTGTGCTTCAAGATAAACAAGGATTTTTTTCATTTATTTTCACCTTTATTGTTGTCGATTTAATTATGATTCGTATCAAACAAACAGCTAAGGGGCTGTTGCTTGATCATTTTAACTTGTCGATATTATATAACTTTAGCATCTTCGTGAAGCAAACGTACCAGTTCGGCAATATCTTCGTCAGAATCTGACAAAATTGTGCCTACACGCTGTTTCGACAAAATAGACATTTCGGAGATTGTTACGCGTTCTTCTGACGGAATCGCGTCGCGTTCTTCGATTGCTTTTCTTTTCGCTTTCATAATATCCGGCAGTTTCGGATAGCGTGGCTCGTTCAAACCTTTTTGAGCACTTATAATGCAAGGAAGAGGAGCTTCTACAGTTTCTTTGCCGCCTTCGATATCGCGTTCGGCAGTCAATTTGTCGCTGTCGACAGTCAGAGCCGATACGATTGAAACAGAAGGCATATCAAGCAATTCCGCCAAGACCGAAGTCATTTGGAATGAATCATAATCGACACTCTGGCGACCGCAAAGGATGAGGTCGGGAGAGATTTCTTTCGCCAATTCGGCGATATTTTTTGCTACATAGAATGAATCTGTCGGCTCATTTTCGCTTTTGATCAATACTACTTTGTCCGCGCCCATAGCCAATGCAGTTCGCATCACATCAGTTGATGCGGCTGTTCCGACTGTTACGGCAGTTACTTCGCCGCCGTTTTTTGTGCGTAGACGCAATGCTTCTTCCAAACCGAATTCGTCGTAAGGATTTACGACATATTTAATCCCGGCGGGATCTATTGTTTTGCTGTCCGAGCCTATAAGAATGCGTGACGCAGTATCCGGCACGCGAGAAATACAAACTAAAATATTCATCTTTTCTCCGTTGTTAATAAACTTAGTGTGTTTTTTACAAATATAATGATTTTCATATATTTTTACCTAATATTTAATAACTCAAAAACGAGTTAATATTTCTGTAGACAATAACATGTGCTGTTATGATTTCCACAAATTCGACTCCGCTCGATGTCCGGGATGAGTCGCTCAATGTCCGGTTGAAGACAGTTCGCCTTTAAGATATTTCCCGGTTAAGCTTTTTCTGCTCCGCGCAATTTTTTCCGGAGTACCTTGAGAGATAATCTCTCCGCCGCCGGAACCGCCCTCAGGACCGAGATCAATTATTTCATCAGCGCATTTTATGACATCCATGTTATGTTCAATAACCACAACAGTATTGCCTTTGTTAACCAGTTTCCTCAATAGCTTCATCAAAACATTTATGTCTTCAAAGTGCAGTCCCGTTGTCGGTTCGTCAAGCAAATAAATAGTTTTTCCGGTGCTGACTTTTGATAATTCAGTCGCAAGTTTAACTCGTTGAGCTTCGCCTCCGGAGAGAGTCGGAGCCTGCTGCCCGAGCTTAATATAGGTCAGTCCTACATCATATAATGCTTGAATTTTTTTCCTGATCTTTGGTATCTCCGAGAAAAATTCCAATGATTCCTCAACGGTCATATCCAAGACATCCGCGACGGATTTGCCCTTGTATTTCACGTCTAAAGTCTCTTCGTTATATCGCTTGCCGTTACAGACATCGCAGTTTACATATACATCAGGCAGGAAACTCATTTCAATTTTTTTGATGCCCGCGCCTTCGCATTCTTCGCATCTGCCGCCTTTGACATTAAACGAGAATCGCCCGGCCTTATAACCGCGAATTTTTGCCTCAGGCATCATCGCGAAGAAATCACGAACCAAAGTGAACAATCCCGTATAAGTAGCAGGGTTCGATCTCGGAGTTCGTCCGATCGGCGATTGATCAATCTCAATGACTTTATCAATAAATTCCAATCCTTCGATCTTTTTATAAGGTTTCGCGACCAAACTCGAACGATAGAATGTTCTCGCGAGAACGGGATATAAAGTATCATTAATCAAAGTAGATTTTCCTGAACCGCTCATCCCGGTTACGCAAGTAAGAGTGCCGAGCGGAATCGACAGAGTCACATTCTTCAGATTATTCCCGGTCGCACCTCTGAGAATCAGTTTTTTGCCGCTTCCCTCAGATCGCTTCACAGGATATTCAATCATCTTTTTGCCAATCAGATATTGAGCTGTAAGAGATTTGTCTATAGTCTTTTTGGGCAATTTATTTAATTTTTGCGGGCTGCCTTCGAAAATGATTTCACCTCCGTGAATACCTGCGCCCGGCCCGATGTCAACAATGTTATCTGCTTCCTGAATCATAGCCTTGTCATGTTCGACGACAATAACTGTATTGCCGAGATCGCGAAGTTTTTTCAATGAATTTATGAGTTTGTAATTGTCGTGCTGGTGCAGTCCTATGCTCGGCTCATCGAGAACATACATGATTCCGGTCAGTTCCGATCCTATCTGAGAAGCAAGACGAATTCTTTGAGATTCCCCTCCCGAAAGTGTTCGCACAGGACGATTCAAAGTCAAATAACCAAGCCCGACTTCGCGCAGGAAGTTCAATCTGGCGACGATTTCCTTCAATATCAAATGAGCAATTGTCTGTTGGCGTTTGGTCAGGCGACCTTCCAATTTAGAAAAGAATTCATAGGAATCATTTATATCCGGAATCACTGTGTCATGCACAGATTTCCCGTCGATGAAAATATGAAGATTATCTTCTTTCAGCCTTCCGCCCTTACAATCCGGACAAACATGTGAGGACATATAGTTTTCAATGTTTTTCTTGATCGTATGGGATGATGTGTTTTCATAATGATGTCTGAAACTCGGCAGCACTCCCGCAAATTTATGTTTGTACTTTGTCGCTGCTCGACCGAATTTATATTCTACGGTAACTGATTTTTTGCCGGTTCCGTACATTATAGCTCCAAGGTCTTCCTCTTTCATTTCGGATATCGGAACAGTCAGATCAATCTCGTATTGTTTGGCGAAAGCTCCCACCTGATTCCAAAGCCACATGTCACGTCTTTTACCCAGTATTTCAATCCCTCCGTCGTTGACTGACATTGTTTTATCTCTAATCACCAGTTGCTCGTCGAAGTCCCTTGTTTCGCCGAGTCCGTGGCAAGTAGGACAAGCCCCGTAAGGAGAATTGAACGAGAACATATTCGGCGACGGTTCTTTGTAAGAATGTCCGCATTTGGGACATGACAATGAAGAACTGAACAGCTTTTCCTTGATATTATCGCCGTCGTGAACAAGCAACATCATGGTTCCTTCGCCTTTTTGCAATGCCAACTCAGAAGATTCGGTTATGCGATGCTCCTGATCTTTTTCGGTCTTGCAACGGTCGACGATTAATTCTATATCATGAATTTTATATCTGCTGAGTTTCATATTGTCGCGAATCTCGCAAATTTCATTATCAACACGGACTCTTGTGAATCCTTGTTTCCTTAGAGTAAGAAACAGTTCTGAATAATGTCCTTTTCTCGATTTCACCAAAGGAGCGAGGATCTGAATCCTCTTCCCCGGGAACTCTTTATAAATCTCTTCAATAATAGTATCGATGGATTTTTGCTCAACAGGTATGTCGCAATCAGTGCAATACTGTGTGCCGACTCGAGCAAACAGCAGCCTGATATAATCATAAATTTCAGCAACGGTGCCGACAGTTGAGCGAGGATTATGACTGACAGATTTTTGCTCAATTGATATAGCCGGGGAGAGCCCTTCAATATTATCTACTTCCGGTTTTTTGAGCATATCCAAGAACTGCCGTGCATAAGCCGAAAGGCATTCCATATATCTGCGTTGCCCCTCGGAATACAAAGTATCAAATGCCAGACTGGATTTGCCGCTGCCCGAGAGACCGGTAATCACCGTGAATTTATCTCGGGGAATAACGATGTCCACATTCTTAAGATTATGTTCACGCGCTCCCTTAACAATTATGTCGGAAACATCATCAATACCGGCTTTCAGTACTTTCAAATCAACAATTTCATCGTTTGAAATGCTGACAGGCAAACGCTTTGCCGCTTTATCTATGTAGGTTCTTTTATTAGTAGTCACTATTTTCTCATTCAATCACAATATCATAGTATTTATCTATATCAATTATAATAACTAAGCAAGTTAAGACAAATCCGGGAAATGAAGAAAGAAAAAATTGAATATTTTCGTCTATTGATTCAGTCATAAAGTTAAGCAAATATCAAAATAATTTTGTATTTTGCCTGAGTTCGTGCTGTTTAATATATTTTCGGAGTATCTCACTATGAAAAAATTAGTTTTATTATTATTTGTTGCTGCTTTGTCATCCTGTTCTACAGTCAATTTTACTGCTTGTCGATCGGACAAGCCAATTCAAGAAATCAAAAGTATTATTATACCGATTGCCGTCGGAAACGAGTGGGTTTATCATGTGACCTTTCCGGGATCCAAATATGCTCCACAAACTCAGACGGTGGAAATAGGCGAAATCACAGAATTGATGTATTATAATACCGGTGAGCAGTATTATATAGATGCTTATTCAACAATCATAAACGACACAAAATCATTCAGATATTATCTGCTCTGCGATGAAGCCGTGACTGTCGCCGAAATCGGCAATGAGACAAACAAAGCAATTATCAGCAGTATGACAATATATGAGAAGTTCAGCAAGGGGCGCGTCGATCCGAACAATGATCAACTGATCTGGGCGGGTATCGAGCAAATCAAAACTGTTGCCGGAAATTTCGAGTGCTACGTTCTGCAAAAGCTCTCTCCGGTCAGCAATAATGACGCAGCAAACAACCCCGGCAAAATCTATAATGACAGAAAATTTGTATCAGCAAAATTCTATTATTCTCTCGGTGTTGTCTTTGTGAAAAAAGTGTTTTTTCACG
>JAQIDA010000258.1 GCA_027858275.1 Candidatus Kapaibacterium sp.
GGGAAAAGATTTATTTATGGATTGTCAATTGAGTATGCAAAACACATTTCGAAGAAATTTTATCCATATAATTCTTTTCATGTCGAAATAGAGTAAGAAGTTTTTTGTAGTTTACTTCGTGACAGGAAAAACATGATCCGACCCGTAGGATTCTTTTCTGTTCATTAATATTGAACGGACGAGCGTTGGTTCTTGTTGCTTGTGAAGTTTTTGACTTTTTGAGGAAATCAATCCATGCGTCTTCAGGGAGCATATCTTGAACCATACCGGGATAATAAGGGAAGAAGTCTAATGATCCCTGATTGTTATTATATGTATACGCGATTCTGCCTTTGCCGTATCCGAGAGCAAACGGATCATTATGGCAAGATTTGCAGGAACGTGATTCTTTTCTGATTGTATGAGAGAATGACGGGGCGTATAATCTTTTGAAATCACGATGCGATTTAGGTATTTCTTTGTTAATAGTAAGCACCATTCCCGGGACGAATCCGCTTATTGTTTCTTTGCCGTTCTCATCTTTTATTATTCCGAGAGCGGGCGGAGTTGCTTCGTAAGTCCCGGGGACTTCAACCCACGCGCCTTTGGTCTCTTTGTCCTTTAGATTATCCCAGCCGGGCTGATCTTTATTATAATAATTGTGGCAACCGACACAGCTTGTGGTCCATGAACTATGACAGGACTCGCATGAAAGGCGATCATGCCCCGGTATATCTCTGCCGCATTGGCCGGAAGGGATTTTCATCTTGAGTGTGTCGCCGGTATTTTTAAGAATCAAGTTTGCTGTTCCGCTTTTATCAATAAATGTATTGATCAAAGCTAATCCTGATTTTTCTGTTTTGAGGTATGATCTGTATGGAAAGTATGTGTTATTTATCTCTGCGATTCTCGCTGATTGATAGTCGAGCTCACTGCCTTTTACAATGTTTTTATATTCTTCATTGTGACAGTCAGTGCATTGAATTTTAACTGCTTGCTCCTTATGAGCGTATACGTTTCCGTCGCCCATTATCTCGTAAGAGCTATGACAGTCAGTGCAAAGCATTCCTAATTCGTGGTGTATATCAGGCTTGACATAAGAAAATACTCTGCCGTCCTGAAGCTGACGATATTTTCCTGAATCAGGGATTGCCCCCTCTTCGTGCTTGGTCTCGAGCCAACCTTCGTAATGAGTGGAAATTCTTCCCGAACGGCTGTGACAGCCGAAGCATTTGTCGTTTGTTATTTTTAGATTCAATTGAGGATGCAGTTTCGGAATATCTTTTTTCCCGTTTTTTACATAAGCCGTCCATTGCGCAAATGATTCGCCTTTGTAATCTATATGACATGCGAGACAGCCTCCGCCGCGAGATAGTTCGTCAATCGGAGCAGGTTCTGTTTTAACTCCCTGCAAGTGACAGGAAGCGCATAAGTTCTTTAAGTGAGTATCAGCTTCGGAATGTCCGAGTTTCATAACATCACACAATGAATCGGGAGTCGTAGCTTCACCGAACACCCATTTGTCAACTGAGATTACACCTGACATCGTAGCCATAAGGCTCTTATGAATATCTGTTGAAATCGAACTGTGGCAACCGGCTTGCCCGCAGGTTTCGTCTGCGATATGAAGATTGCCCGGAATTAATGTCATTCCTTTATGTGCCAGATCTTTATTCAAGGCGAGATTGTCCCCGAGGTGACAAGAACTGCATCCCAGAGCCGCGGGGTCGTGCGAGGGAGAGAATCCTTTCATGTCAGAATGGCAAACGAGACATGATTCTACACTGCCTCTAACGTAAGGAACATTTATAAGGGTATCTCTGCCGTCAATATCATAGAAAATTTCGGCAAAGGGTCTCATCCCCCATTTAACCGCTGATTTATCTCCAAATGGATTAGCAAAATCCCATGCTTCGCCTCTGAAAAAGAACGCGAATACTCCGGCAATCATGTATAATCCGAACATTAACAGGATTAGTTTTTTTATGTGAGCAGCATACTTTTCTCTCACTGATTTCAGAAAATAGATCAAGCCGAGGAAAGAAATGCTTATGATTAAAATCAGGGACGGATAGTCAAACCAGTGAAGTGCTTCCTGCAATCCGAGAAAGTACCAGGGGCTTTTTGTCACGGGATCGGCCGGGTTTTGGAGATATGGAATAAATAACAAGGCTGTTATGCCTACAAGAATAAATACTTTCCAATAATGAGCGAATTTGGGTTGGAAAATTTTAGAATGTTCAATTGAAGCAAGCCAAACTAATATAGTTCCGGTAGCAATATGATGCACATATATAGTTTGTAGATTCTGATCTGAACCAAGCAACAATGCTGACAGCAGACTGCCGATAAAAGGAACGGATTCCGTCAAGCTGTTGAAAATCATTCGCGCTTGATTGCTCTCAATATCTCCGCGAAGCAGAAAACCGGAAAGCATCAAATAGAAGATTACGGCAATAGCAAGACTGAGCCTAAACCAAACAGCTTTTGATATATTTTGGAATGAATTTTTCAGGATATGATCAAGAATATGCAAAAAAGAAAACAGCATAAAAATGTTGGCGCTCCAATAATGAAGCGAACGCATTATCAATGCAGAACGATTATTTATAAAATCTTCCGACAATGACTCGTAAGCTGCCGAAACATCGTAAACAAGAGCGAGCAAAACACCGGAAACAGCACAAATAATAAACGCCGCATAAGTGTAGAAACCGAAATTTTTCAATAGGTCTTTGTTAATCTTCATCATACGCTTGTATTGATGATGATTTCATCTTTTGATAATACAAATGGTATTTTCTTGAGCGGAAGAGTCGCGGGACCTGTATCAACTTCGCCCTTGAGTGAAAAACGAGAACCGTGGCAGGAGCAAACAATTTTGTCACCCTCTTGAATGCGCAGTCGACAACCGAGATGAGTGCATTTAGAAGAGAATACCTGATATTTTTTGTCTTTATTAACCACTATCAAATCGTCAAAGAAATTGACTTCCTGCAAAGAGGAAAGCGCGAATCTATATGTTTTATTTGCAGATCGCCTACTGTAATTGTCAGTCATTTTAGAACTTATATATACAACAGGCAAGAGGGCAAGCATTGAGATTCTTTTCAATACTTTCCTTCTGGAAATCTTCTTGGATTTTTCTGTATTATCTGTCATTCACTCGGCAAAATTGTTGTGCAAAAACTACCGTAGCGCAATATATGTAAAATAATCTTTGAATGAAAATAATAATGAGCCGGGTGTTTATCCCGGGGAATAAGAACTACTTCGCCCTTCGGGCACTCCTCCTACGACCGGAGGAGAGTAAGACCAAGAGGCCTCCCACCTATAAACGCAAAGAATCCGATTCGTTTGAATCGGATTCTTTTTTGTAGCGGGGACAGGACTTGAACCTGCAACCTTCGGGTTATGAGCCCGACGAGCTACCAATTGCTCCACCCCGCGATCATCAGAGATACAAATATACGGTGATTACAAGTATTATCCAAACACTATTTATTATTAATTGAATTTTTGAATTAATAATTCTTGTGACCATGTATTTTTATTATATTTGTGTTTAAGCGAATAGTTAATTAACAGCCGGAAATCGAACATGAAAGATACAGCGGAACAATCCCTTGCTCAGAGTTTTGATCGACATTTGTCGGTAACGGCTAATGCCGGATCGGGAAAGACGCGCGTGCTGGAAAACAGATATATCAACCTGTTGATGAATGCTGATATTAGTAATGACCCGCGTAAAATTACGGCTATAACTTTTACTCGAAAAGCTGCTTCGGAAATATTGATTAGAATTGCCGACAATTTGGACAAGAAATATAAAAACGC
>JAQIDA010000277.1 GCA_027858275.1 Candidatus Kapaibacterium sp.
ATTTTCTTTGTTCTTTTATTTTCCATTGATAGTTCTCTTTCAGATTGTATTTTGATTGAAAATCTATATCAGTCATGCTTTTATCACAAAAATCTATAACTCTGTCATTTATTTTTGATTCTTCGAAATCTACAACAAAATTATCTCTAGCTGATGTTATCCCCATTGATTGAACCAGAAACAAATCCGATGTCAACATTCCTTTTTGATATTTTTCAAGAAATTTCGTTTTCTGTGGAATAAAAAAGAAATTTGGAGTTAGAGTTTCAATTTTTTTAAATGATATTGAATCTAAAGTAGATTCTAAAAGAAAGTTATATTTAATATTTCGTTTTCCGTAAACATCGTAGTGAAAAACACTGCCCAATTCACCTTTTTTTTTGTTTCCGGTTTTGACGAAAATATTAATACTTACACCTTGAGTAATATCAAATACGTTTTCATCTTTTGATCCATCTGGACTAATTTCATGTTTTTTTGTGTTTCCATGAAGGTCAATTGTATATATTTTGTCGAATGATTTAAGCAAATTCCAACGCATACCTCTGAAAGTCGGGTTGTCAAGAAAGCCGTGTGGATTAATAAATGCCAAGACTCCTTCACCATTTTTGTCTATAAAGTGTTGGCCAAATCTAATGAATTTAACATAATCATCATTAAGCCAATGCTTCTTTTCATTAAAGTACAAACCATCGATATACTTATAATCATTTATCAAATTTGTTATCCACGCACCCTTATTCATTGAAATTCCGCTATACGGCGGATTCCCCATAACAACCATAACCGGCGTATCACGCTTGATATGATTAGCTTCATTAGCCTCGTTGCTGAGCCAGCTCGCAAACAGAGTACCCGTATCCTTATGATGCTCCTCAAGGGAGTTGGTCAGATAAATGCGGAAACGTTGTTCCTTTTGGGCGACGTAGCCCGTTTCCTGAAGCAGCAAATCCATCTTGAGATGAGCCATGGAATAGGAAGCCATTAGCAGCTCGAAGCCGTTGAGCCTCGGTATAAGCTCATTCTCCACGTAGCCGCTCCACATACCTTTCATCATCTTGAAATGATTATTGTAGATATGCTTAACCGTTTCGGCAAGGAAAGTGCCGGTTCCGGTCGCCGGATCTAATATCTGCACCCGGTGAACTTCTTTCTCCTGTTGTTTGAATCCCGTTGCGGAACGCTTGTCCGGAGTCTGAGTATTGACCATGATCTTGGTTTTTGCGGTATCGGCAAGCCCTTTGGGCAAACCGAATTCGGATTTGAGAATGTCATCCACGGCACGGACAATAAAATTGACCACGGGTTCGGGCGTATACCAAACACCGCGAGCCTTGCGCAACTTTGGATCGTATTTAGCGAGAAAAGTTTCATAGAAATGAATAATCGGGTCTTGTGTCTGAGTCGAACGACCGAAATTCTTGAGCAGATCAGCCACGTCCGTAGCTCTGAAAATATCCGCCAAAGCGTTGACAATCCACTCAATACGACTGTCGATGTCGTAACCCGAAATATATTGAAACAGTTTGCGCAAAAACGGATTGGACTTAGGAATAAGCGAAGCCGCTTCCTGACGAGAAAAATTGTCGAGAGTGCGATCGTGCAGCCTTGCGGCAAACATCCCGTAAGCGATAGTCTGAGCATAAATATCGGCGAATTCCTTGGGCTTTATGTCATGAATAAGAATTTCCCTGAAGGCAACCATTTGTTCTTTCAGAGTAGAGTCTTCCTCATTTTCCACATCGCTCGTAAGCGCAAGCTCAATCACCTGAGCAAGCAATTTAGCCTTGTCCGCCATCATCTCAGCCAACTTGAGCGAGCTTGTGATAGTTTGTGACACCTGTACGCAAAATTCTTTCAGCAGAGATTCAAAGCGAGCATAATTAGCGGGAATCCCGACAATTTTCCCGTTGATTATCTCGGCAATCCTTACGGAAGTAACAAGCTGAGCGTCCAGGAAAAGCCAAAAATCAAGATAGTCAGTAAAAATCAGATTGGACAATGACTTTTTGTATCGATCGAATTGTTCCTTATGCTTCTTTTTCCCGTCGAGCGGTTCGCCTATGTCCTTTGCTTCAATATATCCGACATCAATTTCGCCCTTGGACAGCACATAATCCGGCGCGCCGCACTGAATCCGCTTAGGTTCATTAGTCGCACTGATACCGGGAACAAGCGATTCGATCAGTTGTTGCAAATCGCCTCGGTAAGTGTGTTCCGTAGCCGTTCCGGCAGAAAAACGAGTGTTTATTTTATCGATGTATTCTTGCAGAGTCATAAAGCATTATTCCGTAGATAGTAGTAAGATATTAATGAAACAGACAATGAAATTATTTTTGGGCAGACTTGAACGTCAATTTGTCCTAATAATATTTTTCAATATAAGATAATTAGAGGAATAGGACAAAAATTATGTTTTCAAAACACAAAAACACCGATCCCAATAATTCAGGAACGGCGGTTTTGTTAGTTGGCATTAATTTTAAAAATTAGAGAAATATTTTTTTCTAATCCTTCAATGTGCTATATTTATTCTAACAACTATTGTTAATATAATCTGAATATAGGAATTGAATATCTAACAGGAAATTAATGAAAACTGAAAAAAAGAATCAACACTATATCCCCAAATTTTATCTTCGGAATTTTTCCTATCAAAGAAACAACAAGCAGATAGGTGTATATACTCTTAAGAATAATTTATTTATTCAAACAGGAAAACTAAAGAAACAAGCATCGAAGAACTTTTTTTATGGATCTGATGGTGAAGTAGAAG
>JAQIDA010000293.1 GCA_027858275.1 Candidatus Kapaibacterium sp.
TCATAATACTACTTCAGATTTGTGGGAAGTTCATTGCCTGATGCTCTGATTGCGCCTTTTATATCAGCTTTCAATAAGAGCACAAAGCCGATAATAAAGAATACTATCAGGGATAGTAAAGCAGCTCGAAACGATCCTGTATATTGCAATGTCAAACCAAACAAAAACGGGCCTATCAAACTTGTTCCTCTGTCGCTGATCTCATACAAACTGAAATATTCCGCTTCTTTTCCGGGCGGAATAACTTGTGAATACAGCGATCTGCTCAAGGCTTGAGTCCCGCCGAGAACTAAGGCAATCGAAGCGGCGAGAGTGTAAAACTGTGCTACTGAATATGTGAATTGGTATCCGTACCATACTGATACGGTCCAAATTATTAAACTCAAGAGAATCGCGTTCTTATTGCCTACTTTTTTTGCAATTTTGCTAAAAATCATCGCGCCGAGAAACGCAACAAATTGCACCATCAATATGACATTAATGTTCACCGCCGTACCAAAGCCAAGCTCGTCCCCAAACAGCGCGGCACTGACAATTACTACTTGAACGCCTTCATTATAACATAAATACGCCAATAAAAAATACATAGTTTTGGGATATTTTTTGGCGTCTTTCACGGTTGAGACTAACTGTTTAAAACCAACAGTCAGCATTCTTTCACCTTTGGGAATTCCTACGGATGAACCCCTTACTTTTAGTGTTATCATGGGAATAATCGTGAAAATTGCCCACCACATTCCTGCCGATGCCATGCTAATTCGAACAGCGACAGATTCCGACCAACCGAGTTCATTAAAATAGGAGTACAAAACAAGATTTGCGGCAAGGACTACTCCGCCGCCGAGATATCCGAACGCCCAACCAATTGATGAGACAGCGTCTCTTCTGTCCGGAGGGGAAATTTCGTTCAAGAAGGCATTATACATAACAATGGAGGCGCCAAATGCTACATTGGCAATCAACAGCATCGCTCCGGCGAATAAGAAATTGTCGCCTTCTATAAAATACATTGCCATGGTCGCCGCTGAACCAATATAAGCAAATACGCCGAGCAACAGCTTTTTCTGATTTGTGTAATCCGCTATAGCTCCGAGTATGGGCAAGGCAAAGAATTGAGCGACAAATGACAGGGATAAAACGTAGAAGAAAAATGATTCATGGTAAATCGGTATTCCGAGCAAGTGAACAAAGCCTGATGAATCAGCAGCGGCTAAAGTGACTGATTTTAGATATGGGCCGAGAAAAACGGATATAACCGTTGTATAGAATGCTGAATTCGCTACATCGTAGAAATACCATCCGACTCGTTCTCTTTTGTTTGAATCCAAATTGTTCACCGTTATATTAATCTGTTACTTTTTCTAATATTGGGAGATTTAATCAGTATCAGTTAAATCGGGAGACCACACAGGGATCGACCTTTCAAACACGTTTTTTATTCAGAAGAACCGCGCTTCTCGGACAATCTTCTTGTAAGCAGAGCCAAACTCTGTGAAAATTGGGCATTTTCGACGATAACATCATCGGGAACTTTGAGATTGCGCGGGGCAAAATTCCAAATTCCTTTGATACCGCCTGCTACTAATAAATCTGCTGCCGCTTGAGCTGAGGATGCAGGGCATGTTATCACGCCTATTTCAACATTCAACTTCCCGGCGAGATCAACGAGCGTATCAACATTTAGTATTTCAATATTGTGCATATATGTTCCGATTAGCTGTTCGTCTATATCGAATCCTGAGACTATATTGAGACCGTAACGATAGTAAAAATCATAACTCAGCATTGCTTTGCCGAGATTGCCTACTCCGATCAGAAAAGCGTCCTGATGAGTATTCCAATCGAGGCAGAGCTTGATTGAGTCGATGAGTTCATCAACATCAAATCCTGTTTTCGGACGACCTACAATTTCGGTATATTGAATATCTTTTTTGACTTGAGTCGCGTCGAGATTGAGTTCTTTGGCGATTTTGGGACTGGATATTCCCGTAATGCCCTTTTTTCTCAGATGAGTTAATAAGTGCAAATAGTGCGTCAATCTGCGCAAAGTAGGTTCGGGCATCCCCTTTTTCCCTTTAACAGGCATTCTCATCTCTCCGTTAGTTCATTGAAATACAGGCAACAGCTTTGTAACGAGTTATGAAAAAGATAATATGATTTTCAGTTTAATGTCCGGCACATCTGTGACAATGTGAGGATTCTTTTTTAACTGTATAATTATCTTTTAATTCAAACATCCAATTGCAGAAATCCATAACATAATTCACATACTCAGGGTTGTTTGATTCTTCGATTGCGCTTGTATAAGCTGAAAGTTCCTGAAGAAATGTATTTTTTTCGTCTTTTTTACAAATTTGGTCTAAGTGCTTTTCAAATTCTCCGTGCAGAGCGATTAATTCGTTTTTACAATTTTTTCCGTTTGCCAATTCACCTAATAGTCTCTGAAAATCCTGAACAGCTTGCATCGTTATTCCTTATGTTTATATTTTAAAATATTTTCAATTCTGATAAATTACGAAATTATAGATTGTTGGCAAAGGTGGTGATTGATATAAAATAAAAAAAAGACAGCAATGTGAAACTGCTGTCTTATATTCAATCAGATGTCCTATACTCAAGAAAGTGTAGGACATCGAAAACCACCGAACTATTTCTTAGTATACTTATCTAAGAACTCGAAGAATTCTGAACTCCAGATAATGAATTCCTGCGCGTGAGCAATGAAGTGGGTTTCTTCGGGGAATATTAATATTTTGGAGTCGATTCCTTTTACTTGTGCTACTGTGAAAGCTTCTAAACTCTGCGTGTAAGGCACTCTGAAGTCATTTTCTCCGGTTGAGATCAGGATAGGTGTGTCCCATTTGTCGGCAAATTTATGCGCTGAGTGTTCTTCGTAGAATTTTTTGTTTTTCTCTTCCCAATACGGACCGCCGTTTTCCCAATTCGGGAAGAAGAGTTCTTCTGTCGAGCCGTACATACTTTCCATGTTGAAAACACCGCAATGTGAGATAAACGCTTTGAAGCGTCCTTCGTGATTGCCCGCGAGCCAAAATGCGGCATATCCGCCGGCGCTTGCTCCGAGAGCGCAGAGTCCGTCGTTATCCACATAAGATTCCTTGGCGAGTTCATCGGTCGCGGCTAAGATGTCTTGCATCGGCATTCCGCCCCAGTCACCGCTGATGGCGTTGTTCCATTCCTGACCAAATCCGGGAAGACCGCGGCGATTAGGCAACAAGACTACATAGTCGTTCGAAGCCATCAGGAAATAATTCCAACGATAATGGAATCTCTGACCGATCATAGACTGAGGTCCGCCCTGGCAATATGTAATCATCGGGTACTTTTTGTTCGGATCGAAATTCGGAGGATATACAATCCAGCACATAACTTGTTTGCCGTCAGTGCTTGTGATCCAACGTTCCTCGGTCTTGACTTTATTGATATTACTCATCAAGTCTTCGTTGGCGTTTGTGATCTGTTCAACGGAATTATCCGCCAAATTCAATTTGTAAAAGTCCAAAGGCTCAATCATGCTTTGGCGACCGATAATCAGGAAAGTACCGTCCGCGCTTGCCGCGAGACCGCTGCCGTAGTTATAAGCGTCTTCGGCGAGAGTTTTCCATGAACCGTCTTCGACCATGATCTGATACGGGTGAACTGCACCTGAATCTTCGGCGCAGAAATAGAGAGATTTACTGTCGGCTGCCCATACTGTTTGCCCAACCCACTGATCCAGTGTTTTTGACAATTCGGTAATTTCTTTTGTTTCGCGATTCATTAGCATGAGGCGATGGCGGTCTGATTCAAAACCATTGTGTTCCATACTGTTGAATGCCAGCCATTTGCCGTCCGGGGAGTAGAGAGGGTTCATATCATAGCCGAGTAATTCCGGAGTAAGATCAATCGCCTCTCCCCCGCCTACTGATACTAAGTATAATGCTGAATTTGTATTTTCAGCGAATTTTTCACCTTTTTTGCAAGTATAGATAAGTTCTTTGGAATCGGGTGACCATGCAATTTGTTCTCCGCCGCCGAAGGGTTTCAGAGGTGTATCGTGCGGTTCGTCGACTGTCAAATCTTTAGCATCGCCGCCGGTTGAAGGGATCACGAACAAATGTGAACGATTTTCATCTTCCCATACATCCCATGCGCGAATCGGAATTTTGTCATACATTCTGACTTTTGCTTTAGGGTACTGCGGATATTTTTCGGCTACAGTGCTGTGCATTTTCACATCGGAAGTGAATGAGAACATTGTGCCGTCAGGTGACCAAGCCATATTTTCCGCGCCGTTTTCGGCTTTTGTGATCTGTTTGGCTTTTCCGTTCGGGAAATCCATAACATAGATTTGCGGAGCGTCGCCTTTTGTTGAGATATAGGCTATCTGTTTGCCGTCGGGTGACCAACGGGCATTGAATTCAGAAGCTTCATCTGTAGTAATCTGCGTGATTTTCTTATCTTCCAAAGAAATCACATAAATATCATTAGAGATTTTATTAGCTTCGATATCCGGAGTTCCCATTCTGTATAGCAGATATTTGCCGTCCGGTGACAGTTGAGGATCGCTCTGACGTTTGACTGACATAAGGTCTTCGGCTGTGAAATTGTGCATTCCGACAACTTCGTTTTTATCTGCAGTTTCTGCGCCCTGCTGATCAGCGTCTGTTTTCTTTTCACAAGAGATTATTGCCATAGACAACAAAGCCGCGAAAAAAAGTAGAGATATTTTTTTCATTTCAAATTCCTTTTATATTTAAATAATGAACGTTTTTTTATCTTGTTTGGCAATTTATATAAAAATTTGGACAGAAGTATATATTTTTTCTGATTTTTTTTGTATTTTCAAAATAATCATAATATTGGAGAAATCATGTTGAAAAACAGACTGTCTTTTCTGCTTTTGATATTTACACTCGTTTTTGTTTCATGCACAGACAGCAAAGAGACGTTTAATGATACGCAGCTGACTGTCGGGACATTCAATATCGCGTGGCTCGGAGACGGGATTAAAGACATGAGACCTCGCAGCAAGACTGATTACATACATATTGCCGAGGTGATACTTGAAACCGGAGCGGATGTTTTGAGCTTGCAGGAAATTGAAAATGATGATGCTTTAGATATTATTATCACGAATTTGGACGGATTTGATTATAAGATATTCGAGGTCTCCGGATCGATGAATATCGCGCTGTTGTATAAAGATTTTATAAATATTGAAGACTGTTCGGTTTATTATCCTTTGATGCTTATTGAGGGAAGACATCGACCGGGACTTTATACTGAATTCAGCGTGAACGGATTCCGCTGCAAAATGCTCGGTGTTCATTTTAAATCAACTTCGCGATACGATGATACTGAAGAACTCAGGGTCAAATCAAGACAGGAGCGATCTGAACAAGCGGAGATTGCTTCTCTGTGGGCGGACTCAGTGCTGCAAGCTGATAATATCCCGATCATTATTGCGGGAGATTTCAATGATTATCCGGGACGCATAAACGATTACACTCTGTCCGCATTGAGCGAGAACGACTCTTTGACTTTCCTGACTGAGGGAATGAAAAGTTGCAAATTCGAATACGGTTATTCGATTGATCATATCGCGGTAAGTCCAAAATTGAAAACTATGTATATGGACGCGAGCCGGCGCTGCTATGATATTTATTCGGCATATTCTGATGTGGATGTTGCGAAAATCTCTGATCATTGTCCGGTGACTGTCAATTTGGATATATCAAATTAAAAAAAATTCGAATATTAATATGATTTAGTATTTTGAAATTCATTATATTTACACGATTGATGAATTGGAAAAACAGAAATATATTTTTAAGAAATAATAACGAAGGTTGGTCATGGCTTTTTTCAATATTACTGAAGATAAAGATTATTTAATATTCAATCCTGCCGGCGATTTTATTGGCGGTGAAGAAACTGAAAGCCTGAAAGAAGCGCTTCGCGACAGAGCTAAAAAACAGCCGAATAAGATCATTATTAATTTGACGGATGTTAGTTATATCGACTCCGCTGCTCTTGGTATGCTGTTGTCTGTCAATGCTTATATCGACAGAGAAGGCGGCAAAATGGCTATTTACGGAGCAAATGATTATACAAAAAATCTATTCTCAGTAACAAGATTAAATCTTGTTTTGAAAATAGTTGAATCTCTTGACGATGCTGTCAAGAATATTTTGGGATAGAATTGCTCATTTTAATGTAGGGGCTGCCGGCTTTGTGGTTGCCCGGCGCGGAACTGCATATTCGGATTATACACGAAATCAAAAAACAGCGCTTTTTTCAAACAAATAACAGAAATTCTAAATTCCCATTATTTGAATGCGCCGGGCAATCACGGGATTGCCCCTACGATTTTTGTGGATTTTGTGTGCCGGGCGACCACACAGGGTGCGCCCCTACGATATTTTTTCTTTTAGGCATTTATCCAGACGTTCTATAAACAGATCGACATCCTGTTTGTTGATGATTAGCGGCGGCACCATTCTCAGAACTGTTCCGGAAGCGGCATTTGATAATACTTTTCGTTTTATCAAATCTGCGACAATTTCTCCTGCGTCAAAAGTCATTAATAATCCTCGCATCAATCCTTTGCCGCGAATTTCGCTGATGAGTGACGGGAATTTCAACAACAACTTTTGCAATTCATATTCAAGATATTGACCGATATTTTCGGCATTTTCCATAACTCCGTTTGCGAGCTCATCTATTACGACTTTCCCGGCCGCGCATGCAACAGGATTGCCGCCGTAGGTCGTGCCGTGCATACCGGATTCGAATATATCGGACAGGTGGTCGAGAGTGAGGATTGCGCCGAGCGGCAAACCGCCGCCGATACCTTTGGCAACGGTGACTACATCAGGCTTGACGTTGAAATGCTCGAAGGAAAAGAATTTGCCGGTTCTGCCGACTCCGGACTGGATTTCATCAGCTACAACTATAAAATTATATTTTTCTATAAGCTCGAAAATTGTTTTTATAAATTCTTCTGAGGCGGATGAGATGCCACCCTCGCCTTGGATAAATTCTATTACTATCGCTGCCGTTTCGTCGGTGATATTCTTTTTCAGCGCATCCGTATCGTTATAAGGGAGTACTTTAATTCCGCTGAGGAAAGGGCCCATATCCGCTTTGTAGTGTGGTTTGTCCATCAATGACAACGCGCCCATAGTTCTGCCGTGGAAGCCGCCTGTGAAAGATAATATTGTATTTTTCTTACGTTTATTCCCCCATCTGCGGACAAGTTTCAGAGTTCCTTCTATTGACTCGGCTCCGGAATTCGTGAAGAATACTTTGCCATATCCGGATATATTTTTCAATGCTTCTGCAAGTTCAATTTGGGGTTCTTGATAGAAATAATTGGATACGTGCATATACTTATCAATTTGAGCTTTCACCGCCGAGATAATCTTGGGATGGCTGTGACCGAGTGCGTTAACAGCAATTCCGCCAAGAAAATCAAGATATTCGTTGCCGCCAGTATCATAAATTCGGCATCCTTCGGCATGATCAACGGCTATCGGCAATCGCTTATAAGTTTGAAGTATATTATCATACTCTCGTGCGGCTATTGATTTTTTCATTTATAGTATCCTTTGCTAAGTCTTATAATCATGTTTTCTTCAAAGTAAAGAATGAATAACATTAGTGACAACGCCCCAGACTGTGAAGCTCATTTCTTCGGTGATTTTCAGTGGCTTATAGTTGGGATTTTCAGGGACCAAACTAATCACGCCGTTTTTATTACTGAGTCTTTTTACGGTTAACTCTCCGTCAATTACTGCTATGATTACATTTCCGTCTTTGGGATCGAGAGATCTGTCGACAACGAGTATATCTCCGGAATACATACCGGCTCCCTCCATTGAATCACCTGTGACTCGGACAAAGAAAGTTGCTGTGGGATTCCGGACGAGATGCTCATTAAGATCGAGTTTGCCTTCGAGATAATCATCGGCGGGAGACGGGAATCCGGCCGAAACAGATTCTAAAAACAGGGGCAGTTCCTGCTTGGTTTTATTGTCCGGCTCGTATATACCGAGTATCGTCAGATTGTCGTTGTCTTCTATTTTACTTTTGTCAGTCACTTCGCTCCCGTATCACAAATCGTTATTGTATAATTTATAAAATTCAAAGGACTATATACTCATAAAAAAAAGGCTCGTCGATTTGATCGGCGAGCCTAAATTTAATAATCAAAAGATTAATTTCCTATGATAAAAGGCGGGGATTTCTGTCCGTCACCGAGAAGAATAATCTTAGAATTAGGTGAGTTAACAAGTTCCTTTTGGACTTTGATCTGTTCATACTTCAAAACTTTTGAGTTCAGACCTTCACTCATAATTTGTTGAGCGTCTCTGATACCGCGAGCTTTGACTCTCTGAACTTCTGCTTCTTGGTTTTCTTTTTGAAGGACATAAACCATTTGTTGAGCTTCCTGTTCAGCATTGATTTTCTGTTCTATTTTTTCTTTAACATTTTTTGGCAAATTGATTTTTTTAATCATTAATTGCTCTAAAATGAAACCTTCTTTAATCAACTCTTTTTCAACATCCTTAGTGATAGCCGCTTTAAAAGCTGCTGCTCCGGATAGTTCTACGGCTTCGAAATTTGCCGCATTTTCACGAATTCTGGTGATAGTAATCGGTCGGATAAAGTTTTGTTCAAAAGCTTCACCGATTGTCTGATAGATTCTCGGAGCGGCTTTAGGATCGACTCTGTATCTCAAAGTCATATCAATATAAACTTCAAGATTTTCTTTGCTGAGAACTCTGATCGCATCGTCACCGCGACGTCCGCCTTCGTCAGAAACGCCGGACATAGTATATTCAATTTTTCGAACAGACATTTCGATGATATCTACCAATGGGTTAACAAAGTTGATACCTTCATTCAATACACCGTCAAGTTGAACTTTACCGAACAATCTTTGCACTCCGATATGACCCGCGGGAATTTGTCTGATTGTCGCCGTAAGTCCGCCGATAATCATTACAACAATACCGCCTGCTACTACCAAACCCTTGTATTTCGCTAATTTTCCGCCGCTTTTGGAGCCGACAATTCCGATTAACAATATGATCAAACCAAATATTACAAGACCCATAATGATCTTCCTTTCATTTATAAAAATTATTTAATTTCAATTCATACAATATTAATACATTTTTCTTAAAATGTACTATACTATCTTCTTAATCTCCGCAACCGCCGCAAGAAGAGCGGGAAGCGCCGCCGTCGTCTCCGCCGTCAAATCCGCCGCTGTCCGATATATCGGATGTGTCAGTTATGTCAGATCCGTCACTCAGAACATTCGAGCTTTCGAGTTCGTCCTGATATTCACTTCCTTCGAAATATTCGACATCATCTAAACCGGAAGGAGCTTCAAAGGGCTCGTCTACATTGAAGGCATTGTTGTCTCCGGCATTAAAACCGTTTTCTCCAACACCCATGACACCATTTCCTACTTCATCAACCACATGGCAGTCATTTACGTAGATATTATGACTATACAGTGAGCTTGACCACATCCAAGAATAGAAGAAATAGTTGTCATAGCCGTAATATCCGTAATAAATCGGATTGCCGTAGCGTTCGTGCCTGATTTCTTTAGGATTATCAATTGTACGTTTCGGTCTGATAATCTCAGTGTGAACTGTTTTGACAACATCATCGGAGTGAATAAACTTCAGAATTGCCTGTTCCAGCGCATCTACAAATTGATTGAATTTGGCTTTATGTATTTCTAAAAAATTATCATAATCATCTTGCTTGCCGAATACTTTGCCGATTCTGTCCTTGAGCTGTTCTTTTGTTTCGCCGTCGTTGAGTTTGAATTCGCTTAATACTCCGTTGACGTTAATTCTGATAGGATATTCACCTATACCGTGTTTGCGGAGAATTGCTATCTCTACCAGATACTTTAGGGCGTCGTGGTTGTGTTCCAAGACAAGATATACAGTACTGAACAATTCTGATTCCATAGGATCAACTTTGGCTTTGAACTGAAACATAGCTTCATCCAGATCATCTTCGGCGCCATGCTCATCAAGATAAAAATCATAGTCATCCACAGCGAGTCGGACTACGTTTTTAATATTAATGGATCTCAGTCCCATATTCAATTGCTGAAGAATTGAAATGGCCGTAAATGTCTCGTGTTCTTGTCTTTCCGTTAACTTTCCGAAAGACAGAACGTCCAACAGTTTACCAAAAAGCTTTGTCGGCTTGATCTTTTTAAAGACGGTAAGTTGAGCCGGGTCAATCTCAATTTTTGCTGTAAAATACATTAGGAACCCTTCAATTAGTTGTTAATTATTATTATAAAATATTTGTAAATGTATATTTCTTTTTTGTAAATCACTCATAACAGCCTTTATGATTCTGCATTCATGTGCTTTTCCGGCATCAGGACCTGTTTTGATTCTGTCTGTCGGACATCCTGAATTGCAGAAAAATTCATATTCGCATTTGCCGCAATCGGGATGCTCAATAGTATCGGCAAACAATGTTGCTCTCTTTTTTTCAATCTTGCCAAACGATTCTTTATGCCAATCGGCAAAAATTCCTGCTTTATTATAGGTCTTGTTACAAGCATAGACTTTGCCGTCAACATCAAATTCGTACCAAAGGCATTCGTTTCCGCTTTGCAGGCAGTAGCCCGGTGTCAGAATCTGCATCAATCCGGCAAGATTCTTTTTAATCAAGAATTGTCCGAATCTCTCTGTTTCGTCGTCTGTCAATGCCATTTCTCCCGTAGCCAATTTTATTTTGACTTTATACGGATTGCCGGCTTTGCGATATAGCTCTAATTCTCTGCTGATCCCGTCGGCGAATTCGTCGAGGCAGTTCATTGTTTCGCGTGTCACAACTGACAGGATAGAAACTTTCATGCCGCGTTTTCTTGCAGTGTCGTAGTTGGCGTAGACTTTATCGAATGAATTATTTCGATATTTATCATGTGCCGACTTAGGAAAATCAATAGAAAAACCAAGTCTTATTTTTTTTAAATCTCCGATTTCTTTTTCAACTGTATCAAGATAGTCACTAGTGAAACGCAGGCCGTTGGATTGAATCGCTACGGTCTTGCCTGTTATATCATTCTCTGCCCAATGCCTGTTGACTCTGTTAATGATTTTGCCGAGAGTTTCCGGCGAAACCAATGAGGGTTCAGATCCGTGCAAACAGAAAATTCCGATTTTTCGTTTTTCATTTTCAACTGTATCAAAGAACTTGTCCAATGCAGTGAGTATTTTTTGATCATCTTCCCGACGATTGTTTTTGTTGTATTTCGGGACGTAGCAATAAGAACAATCAAGATTGCAGCTTTTGTGCGTCGCGAAATAAATATTCAAAACCTTCGCCATTTGAATTAATCCGCTGCTATTTTTTGATAAATATAAAACACTCCCCATGGATTTAATTTATACCAAACCCCTAAGAAAAGAATATAACATTTTTTTTTGATTTGTAATTCATTATTTTAGTCTGATTATCATATATGGGGAAAAAAGATGAGAGCAGTTGTTTCAAGAGTTAGGGAAGCGTCTGTCAGGGTTGGCGAGGAGCTTGTCGGGCAAATTGGAAAAGGTTTGTTGATTTATCTCGGAATAAGCGGAACTGACAGCGATAAAGAAATCAAACGCTTCTGTCATAAAGTGGTTAATTTGAGAATATTTCCGGATGAGAACGACAAAATGAATCTATCTTTATCGGACATTGGCGGCGGAATTCTAATTATATCAAATTTCACTTTGTATGGAAATGCCAAAAAAGGTTTTCGTCCGAGTTATATCAAATCCGCGCCGCAGAAAATATCGGAACCGCTCTACAACAAAACAGTCGAATACCTTCGGGAAAACTATCCTCTGAGGATTGAATCAGGAATTTTTGGAGCGATGATGGATGTGGAATCCGTTCATGACGGCCCCGTAAATATTATAATTGATATTGACGCT